>NZ_JANDHW010000028.1 GCF_024330105.1 Coprobacter tertius | reverse complement strand
GGGAGAAAATTCCATTTCGTCGACGCGGCCGACAATACCTCTTGTGTGTCTATTCCCATACGGGTAAAAATCTTCGACAGCTCGTTTACAAAGGCGATATTTATGTCGCGCTGAGAATTCTCGATCACCTTGGCCGCTTCAGCCACTTTTATCGAAGGGGCCAGATGTGTTCCAGCAGTGATCACGCTCGAGTATATTCTGTCGACTTTTTCTCCGATCTCCGGTGTAGATCCTGATGTTACTTTCTTTATTTTTTCTACAGTATGTTCCTTATCTCCCGGATTGATCCGCTCCGGACTGTAACCTGCATAAAAATCACGGTTGAGCTTCAATCCCGACACGCGTTCCACAACCGGAATACATTCATCCTCGGTAACTCCCGGATAAACAGTCGATTCGTAAACCACGATATCCCCTTTTCCCATCACTTTGCCTACCGTTTCGCTGGCTCCGTATAAAGGGGTCAGGTCCGGGCTATTATTTTCATCTACCGGAGTTGGTACCGCTATGACATAAAAATTGCAATCCCGAATTTCTTCTATATCCGAAGTACATGTAAACCCTTTTAATAAAGCTTCCTGAAGAAGCTCATCACTCACTTCAAGCGTCGCATCGTGGCCCTGCATCAACGATTTCACCCTCGACGGATTCTTATCGAAACCGA
>NZ_JANDHW010000027.1 GCF_024330105.1 Coprobacter tertius | reverse complement strand
ACACACACACACACACACACACACACAATTGTGATGTAAGCAAGCCATTATATTATAAATCCTATGTTAGCGGTAAATGGAATTCCTGTTTACCGCGTTTCCTCGTTTTCTATTTCTTTGTAATTAATAAAAAAAACGCCTGTCATCCTGAGGCTCTGCCGAGATTTGCAATTAAGCGAGCGCAAAAACGAAACGCATGTTTCGGATTTGCCGAGCGAAAGCAAATTGTAGCCGGCCGGCCCGGCTCAGTGGACCTCCCAATGTTCGCTCCCTCGGGTAATCGTCCTGCTTTTGTTACTATGGCATCGGGCAATTCTCCCCATGTCGCTAATGCCCAGGTGACGGGGAATAGAGGGTGTTTCGCTTACGCTCAACATGACAAGGGTTGAAAAACGGAGGACAAGTTTAAAAAAAGATAACAAACTAACAACATAACCAAACCAAAAAACAAAATGATGAACCGAAAACTACTCAGTCTATTACTTGCGGCGGCATTAGTGACCGGCTGCCGCGACGAACTGATGCCCGAAAGCGCCTCACCCGGATCGGGAGGGACGGGCACGCCGGTGACGGTGCGGCTTTCGTTCGGCGTATCGCCGTACGACTCTCCGGCGGTGGCTGGAAGGAGCGGAGGAATACCCCGCGCCTTGTCGGTAACCACCCCGACGATGGACGTGGAACTCACCGCCGTCCCCGATACGGCATCGGATGCGGGAACGCG
>NZ_JANDHW010000026.1 GCF_024330105.1 Coprobacter tertius | reverse complement strand
AAAAAAACAAGTTCACGTCAATAGATAGAGGAAAAACGCAGAAACCTGATTATCGATCGAACACGTATTAAAGGAAATAAAAAAGAAAAATAATACAACGAAGAGTTTGATCCTGGCTCAGGATGAACGCTAGCGACAGGCCTAACACATGCAAGTCGAGGGGTACCATGGGATCAGCTTGCTGATTCTGATGGCGACCGGCGCACGGGTGAGTAACGCGTATGCAACCTGCCCGTAACAGAGGGATAACCCGGAGAAATCCGGCCTAATACCACATGAAAGATTATGTCCGCATGGATTTAATCTTAAAGACTAACGGTTACGGATGGGCATGCGTTCCATTAGCTTGTTGGTGAGGTAACGGCTCACCAAGGCGACGATGGATCGGGGTTCTGAGAGGAAGGTCCCCCACACTGGTACTGAGACACGGACCAGACTCCTACGGGAGGCAGCAGTGAGGAATATTGGTCAATGGGCGAAAGCCTGAACCAGCCAAGTCGCGTGAAGGAAGACTGCCCTATGGGTTGTAAACTTCTTTTATACGGGAATAAAATACCTACGAGTTAGGGGATTGCAAGTACCGTATGAATAAGCATCGGCTAACTCCGTGCCAGCAGCCGCGGTAATACGGAGGATGCGAGCGTTATCCGGATTTATTGGGTTTAAAGGGTGCGTAGGCGGCTTTATAAGTCAGCGGTGAAAATTTCCGGCTTAACCGGGAACCTGCCGATGAAACTGTAAGGCTAGAGTGTAAAAGAGGTATGCGGAATGCGTGGTGTAGCGGTGAAATGCATAGATATCACGCAGAACTCCGATTGCGAAGGCAGCATACTGGGCTATAACTGACGCTGAAGCACGAAAGCGTGGGTATCGAACAGGATTAGATACCCTGGTAGTCCACGCCGTAAACGATGAATACTAACTGTTTGCGATATAATGTAAGCGGTACAGCGAAAGCGTTAAGTATTCCACCTGGGGAGTACGCCGGCAACGGTGAAACTCAAAGGAATTGACGGGGGCCCGCACAAGCGGAGGAACATGTGGTTTAATTCGATGATACGCGAGGAACCTTACCCGGGCTCAAACGCAGGGGGAATATATAAGAAATTATATATCTAGCAATAGTCGCCTGCGAGGTGCTGCATGGTTGTCGTCAGCTCGTGCCGTGAGGTGTCGGCTTAAGTGCCATAACGAGCGCAACCCTTACCGGTAGTTACTAACAGTTAAAGCTGAGGACTCTACCGGGACTGCCAGCGTAAGCTGCGAGGAAGGTGGGGATGACGTCAAATCAGCACGGCCCTTACGTCCGGGGCGACACACGTGTTACAATGGCAGGCACAGCGGGGCGCTACATAGCGATATGATGCCAATCCCGAAATCCTGTCTCAGTTCGGATCGGAGTCTGCAACTCGACTCCGTGAAGCTGGATTCGCTAGTAATCGCGCATCAGCCATGGCGCGGTGAATACGTTCCCGGGCCTTGTACACACCGCCCGTCAAGCCATGGGAGCCGGGAGTACCTGAAGTATGCGACCGCGAGGAGCGTCCTAGGGTAATACTGGTGACTGGGGCTAAGTCGTAACAAGGTAGCCGTACCGGAAGGTGCGGCTGGAACACCTCCTTTCTGGAGCGTGTATCGGTCGGAGGAGGAAATGGTATAACCTCTATTTGCGATAGATCTTTCCGCTCTCGTACTGCCGTCTGTTGTATAACAATAACCAGAAGAATAAAAGTACCCAGCCCGAAGAGGCGATTTGACAGTCCTATAGCTCAGTTGGTTAGAGCGCTACACTGATAATGTAGAGGTCGGCAGTTCAAATCTGCCTGGGACTACCCTATAAGAAAATAAAGCACGATAGGGGGGATTAGCTCAGCTGGCTAGAGCACCTGCTTTGCAAGCAGGGGGTCAACGGTTCGAATCCGTTATTCTCCACATACGGATCAAAGAAAGATGAGATCCAAAGGTCATTGACATATTGAAAGAAAAGAAAAAGAACACTAGAGCAACGAGCGCGAAAGGCAGTATTCTCTATCTCGGAATCGAAAAGGATTCATAGCGGAAAGAAAGTAAGCAAGGGCGTATGGAGGATGCCTAGGCTCTTGGAGGCGAAGAAGGACGTGATAAGCTGCGAAAAGCCGCGGGAAGGAGCAAATATCCCTAGATCCGCGGATATCCGAATGGGGCAACCCGTCACAAAAAGTGACATCCCGCAAGTCGGGAGGCGAACGTGGGGAACTGAAACATCTCATTACCCATAGGAGAAGAAAATAATAATGATTCCGCAAGTAGTGGCGAGCGAACGCGGAAAAGCCCAAACCGATGTTGTTTCGGCAAGATCGGGGTTGAAGGACTGCAAAAAAGACAAGAGAAGAAGAAGCAGAAGAACCTGGAAAGGTTTATCGAAGAGGGTGATAATCCCGTATGCGACTCGGAATTGAAGTCGAGCAGTATCCTGAGTAGTGCGGAACACGTGAAATTCTGCATGAATCAGCGGGGACCATCCCGTAAGGCTAAATACTCCCAAGAGACCGATAGCGAACCAGTACTGTGAAGGAAAGGTGAAAAGAACCTCGAACAGAGGAGTGAAATAGACCCTGAAACCATACGCCTACAAGCGGTCGGAGCCCCCTAATGGGGTGACGGCGTGCCTTTTGCATAATGAACCTACGAGTTACTTTTGCCAGCCAGGCTAAGTGGTTCAGCCATGGAGCCGAAGCGAAAGCGAGTCTGAACAGGGCGATTTAGTTGGCAGGAGTAGACGCGAAACCAAGTGATCTACCCATGGGCAGGTTGAAGATTGGGTAACACCAATTGGAGGACCGCACCGTTAAGCGTTGAAAAGCTTTCGGATGACCTGTGGGTAGGGGTGAAAGGCTAATCAAACTTGGAGATAGCTCGTACTCCCCGAAATGCATTTAGGTGCAGCCTCGAGGTATTGTTTGAGAGGTAGAGCGACTGATAAGATGCGAGGGCTTCACCGCCTATCAAGTCTTGATAAACTCCGAATGCTCAGACAAGTTCCTCGGGAGTGAGGGCACGGGTGCTAAGGTCCGTGTCCGAGAGGGCAATAACCCAGACCATCAGCTAAGGTCCCGAAATATCGGCTAAGTTGAATTAACGAAGTAGAATCGCAAAGACAGCTAGGATGTTGGCTTGGAAGCAGCCATTCATTTAAAGAGTGCGTAACAGCTCACTAGTCGAGGGATTCTGCGTGGATAATAATCGGGCATAAGTCGATTACCGAAGCTATGGAATTATAAAGATTGGTAGGGGAGCATTCCACTAACCGCAGAAGGCTCATCTTGAGATGAACTGGAGGTCGTGGAAAAGCAAATGTAGGTATAAGTAACGATAAAGGGGGCGGGAACCCCCCTCGCCGTAAGACCAAGGATTCCTGATCAACGCTAATCGGATCAGGGTAAGTCGGGCCCTAAGGATAAGCCAAACGGCGGTTCCGATGGAAGAAACGGTAAACATTCCGTTACTGACGTAAAGAGTGAAGTGGAGACGGAGTAGTGACACGCCCGCCTGCTGACGGAATAGCAGGTTAAAGAGTGTAGATAATCGTATTGCAGGCAAATCCGCAGTATGAGTCGAACTTGATAGTACCGGGAGTCTTCGGACGAACGGATAGCGGCGGTAATCCGACTTCCAAGAAAATCCGCTAAACATATGTTTACGTCACCCGTACCGGAAACGGACACACGTGGTCGGGTAGAATATACCAAGGCGCTCGAGAGATTCACGGTTAAGGAACTAGGCAAATTGACCCTGTAACTTCGGGATAAAGGGTCCCGTCTGTACGGACGGGCGCAGAGAATAGGTCCAGGCAACTGTTTAACAAAAACACAGGGCTGTGCGAAATTGAAAGATGAAGTATACAGCCTGACACCTGCCCGGTGCTGGAAGGTTAAGAGGAGATGTCATCTAAAGAGAAGCATTGAATTGAAGCCCCAGTAAACGGCGGCCGTAACTATAACGGTCCTAAGGTAGCGAAATTCCTTGTCGGGTAAGTTCCGACCTGCACGAATGGTGCAATGATCTGGACACTGTCTCAACCGTGAGCTCGGTGAAATTGTAGTATCGGTGAAGATGCCGATTACCCGCAACGGGACGGAAAGACCCCGTGAACCTTCACTGCAGCTTAGCATTGAATTTGGGTAACTAATGTGTAGGATAGTCCGGAGGCATAGAATCGGGTACGCCAGTATCCGTGGAGCCGCTGTTGAAATACGGACCTTTGGTTATTTGAGTTCTAACTTGCGCAATAAGCGAGGACACTGCTTGGTGGGTAGTTTGACTGGGGTGGTCGCCTCCAAAAGCGTAACGGAGGCTTCTAAAGGTACCCTCAGACCGATTGGTAACCGGTCGCAGAGTGTAATGGCATAAGGGTGCTTGACTGAGAGACCGACACGTCGATCAGGTAGGAAACTAGAGCATAGTGATCCGGTGGTTCCGCATGGAAGGGCCATCGCTCAAAGGATAAAAGGTACTCCGGGGATAACAGGCTGATCGCTCCCAAGAGCTCATATCGACGGAGCGGTTTGGCACCTCGATGTCGGCTCGTCACATCCTGGGGCTGGAGAAGGTCCCAAGGGTTGGGCTGTTCGCCCATTAAAGTGGCACGCGAGCTGGGTTCAGAACGTCGTGAGACAGTTCGGTCCCTATCTGTTGTGGGCGCAGGAAATTTGCGAGGCTCTGACACTAGTACGAGAGGACCGTGTTGGACAGACCTCTGGTTTACCAGTTGTACCGCCCGGTGCACCGCTGGGTAGCTAAGTCTGGAATGGATAAGTGCTGAAAGCATCTAAGTACGAAGCCAGCCTCAAGATGAGATTTCCAGGAGGGTCGTTGCAGACGACGACGTAGATAGGTCGCAGGTGTAAAGGCTGTAAGGTCAAAGCCGAGCGAAACTAATCACCCGAAACTTTCAACCGCCGTCAAACCAAAGGTTTCCGTGCCGGATGATACGGATTATTCGCGTTTGTTGCTCGAAATAGTGTTTCAATAACTTTTCAGACGATATGTTCACCATCCAAAAGAGATTTCAGGTGGTTATAGCGTCAGGGTTCCACCTCTAACCATTCCGAACAGAGAAGTTAAGCCTGACCACGCCGATGGTACTGCGCAAGTGGGAGAGTAGGTAGCCGCCGTCTTAAAGATCGTTCCGTCGGACCAGCTGATATGTAAAGCTTAGCAAGGTCCGTATCGGAACGATTTTTTTTTCTCCCGTTTCCAGTCTTCCGTCTCCTTCCCCTCTGTTCCTCCCGCCCCATATGACTTTTTTTCTCTCTCTGGCCGGCTTTACTTCCTTTATTTTTTTTATCTGCGCTCTCTGATAGAAATCCTATTTT
>NZ_JANDHW010000025.1 GCF_024330105.1 Coprobacter tertius | reverse complement strand
GGTGTATCTGGTATTTTGTCTTGTCCGGTTCTTTGAGTTTGTTTCGATTCACTTGCATTTTTCCTTTTCCGAAAGTCAGCCCGTATTTTTCTTTCAGCTTTTTCGTAACCTGCCCGTTGCGGTAAAAATCGTTTTTGTCGTTGATCAGTTTTCCCTCATTGTCGATCCGATTAAAAACGATATGGCAATGCGGATGCCGGGCATCGTTATGTCTTACGATAATATATTGCGTGTTGTCGATTCCCATCTCTTTCAGATATTCCTGTGCTAACCTGATAAGCGCTTTATCTGATAAACGAGGGGCGTCTTGGGGTGAAAAACTCAAGGAGATATGACCGACAGGTTTTGAAATTTCGGGTTTCAATTGGCGTTGGGTTTCAAAACCGTTGATTATGTTTTCGTCACTTCCGAGCAGTACGCCGTCAGCAAAGAGCAGTTCGGCTTTCTCTTTATCCAACACGTATTTTACGCACCCTTTGAAACTACCGCCTTTTGTTATTTTTCCAATCATCGGAGAGTCGTTTTATGATGTCGTTTATTTTTACCGCCAGATAAGCGTTTACTTTCATCATCGGCTCGTAGCCTTCGGCATTGGCTTTATGTGCGAGCTGGTTGATATTGTTGGCTTCATTGGCAAGCAGACGTAACGTTTTTGCGTCTTCGGGGGTTATGCGTTGTACGATCTTCCCTTTCAAAAGCATCTCTCTGGCATATCGGCTGAGTTTTACTCCCGCCTGTTCCGCCCGTTGCGTTACCAATATCAATTCGTCTGCCGTCAGGCGTGTAGAGACTATCCGGGATTTTTGCCGGATGGCTTCAACTTTCGGACGTCCGTTCTTCTTGTTTTCCTTCATTAGAAAATACATTCGGTTCTTAAAATATTCATTTTCAAATCTGCGACCACCGGGAGAGGATTCCCTTTGCCCGGGGCAAAGCAAGGCGGTTTTTGTTTACGAAAACATAACCTTGCTCTTTCTCTAAAAAAGAGGATAAAAAGAAAACGGCATACCCGTGCAACCGGGTACGCTTGTTCATTCGTTTCTGCGGGATTAGAACTTTTTCCATCTGGAAATTTCTTTTTCATACGTCTGTATTTTTAAAATTCCCGGCAAATAAAGCGGATCGGCGGCACGTAACAGATAGGTTTTATTGAATATCGGTTAAGCATGTCCGCTTATACTGCGTTTCGCTTTGTTTTTCCCGAAACAACGGATACGACCGTATATAGTGTGCCTGACCGACCGGGTTTGCCCATAGTACACAGCGGGAGTAACGACATATGACGACTTAGACGGACTTGTGAAGCCGGCGTACAGCAAATGCTGCCGAAAGTGAAATACCGTCTCTATATTCGAACCGGAAACGGAGTTATTTACTTAAAAAAACAGATGAAATGAATGTGTTTATGGTGGAAGAGAAGGTTATAGAATCGGTTGCTGAACAGTTCAGACGGCTGACGGATAAGGTGGAGGAGGTTTGTGACGTGTATAGAGTGAAAGGCGCAAAGGAGTATCTGGATAATCAGGATGTATGTTTGCAGTTGAATATCAGCAAACGAACGTTACAGAATTACCGGAATACAGGGAAATTGCCCTTTACCCGGATCGGTCAGAAAATTTATTACCGGACAAGGGATATCGAGAAATTTTTAAACGAGGACAAAAATCTGAAATAAGAATATATGGAAGAGTATGTAAGTATGAAAAATGAAAAAGTGAAACAGTTCTTTGCAAGAGCAGAGGGTTTAATGGGCAGACTGGATGAACTGGGTAGGGTATGCCGTCCTGCTCTGGGAAGTGAACGGTATTTGACGAACCAACAGTTGTCGGAACTGCTGCATCTCAGTCGGAGGACATTGCAGGATTACCGGGACGGGGGAATACTTCCCTTTTACCGTCTCGAAGGGAAGATCCTGTACCGGGAGTCGGATATTGAAAGAATTCTTACGGAGAACTACAATAAACCCTTTGATTGATTGTCCGGCTATCCTTCCGGCTATATCTCCGGCTGTATTGCCAGCCATCCGGCCGGAGATACAGCCGGAGGGACGGACAACCCGGCATCGTGATTCTTTCGAACGTTAATCCATTTTTTAATAACTTTTCTATAGCGTTTGAATAATCCGTAATTCTTTCTATATTTGTAACGTGCTGCCCGGAGAAATGGGCGGCCTTTCGGAGAAGCGTTTTTTATTATTCTTGCCTTTCAAAACCGCCAAATTTTAAGCAACGAGAATAATAAGCAATGAACGTTCCGTGCCTTATGTATGTTCCAAAACATACCATACGGCGTGGGGCTGTTGTTTATTATCTGTTGCTGGGGTGCTTGGCGGTACCTGAGAGGCGGAGAACTATAACAGTTTCCACGCTTCTTTATTAATAACCCGTCTGCCCGGAAACTACAGACACACATACCCGAGTAAAAAACATGAAATAAACCTTTCTTTTTCCTTTTGTAGTTTCCGGGGCGAAACCTTTTCCCGAAAATATTCATACCCCAAAAGATTTTGGAACCAAACAACGGTCATGCGGCACGATGGAGTGGCTGATGCTCGATACAAACGCATCGATATTGTTTCACTCAAATCTTTATCGTATGAATATCTTAAAAAGGAAATGGGCTTTATGCTACATGAAAAGACTTCCGGCTGTTTCAAAACTCGAGGTCTGTGACAAATTACGCCCTTATCTCAGGCATTACGGCTTGACTTTGTCCGATACGGAAATCATTTTCCCAAAGAGACGTTGCTATTATCAAAAGCTATTGCAGTTCATTTACGCCTATGGGATATATGAAGAATCGATCCCGTATGAGTCGGTCATATACATAATGGAAACTCCCGTCGGACTGCACCTTCTTTTGCGTACCGGACACGAATTCACATTCACCCTGGAATCTCCCCACTGGCAGATAAGGAACCTGTATGATTACGACAAACCTTTAATGATTACCGTATGGTGGTGGAGATTCAGCGGACAGGCCGTTATGCTCTGGTGGAAAGTGGAAGAGTGGCTGGGCATCCGGGAAAAGAAACAGTCCCAACTCTGAAATTCACGCAATGACGGGAACGAAAGAAGAAAAAAATCATGTATCTTTACCCTGTTTAACATAAAAAGGATTCCTGATGAAAACCTCGACTTCCCGTCTGCCTGAATATGCCCGTAAGGATCTACAGCAAATCGTTTCGCTGGTGTTAGAAAATCTTCCCCGGTGTGAAATGATCATCCTGTACGGAAGCTACGCCAGAGGAACTTATGTAGAATATGACGAAAGGGACGAGTTCGGCATCCTCACCTCATTTATGAGTGACTATGACATACTGGTGGTAACCAGCAAAAGCGATGTGAAAGAAGCGGGGCAGATACTCGATGCGGTAGATCAGATGTATTATAAACGTCCCGATCACCAAGTCCCTATACAATTTATTAATGACGATATAGAGAAGCTGAACTCCGACCTGTCGGAGGGTCGCTACTTCTATACCGATGTAAAGAAAGAGGGAATTATGTTATACGATAGCGGAAACTACAAACTGGAACGTGCCCGGAAACTCGACTTTGAGGAAATCCGGCAACAGGCGCAGGAGTATTTTAACGAAAAATATGAAGAAGCTCTATTTTTTTTAGAAGATGTTGAGGTAAATTACAATAAGAGAAGATATAAAAGAGCCTCCTTTTATTTACATCAAGCCTGTGAAAACCTGTTTTATACATTACGATTAGTCCATACCCTAAAAAACAGCAAACAGCACAATCTGTCTAAACTGTTAGGTGCGACACATAAATACTCCGACGAACTGCGAAAAATCTTTCCCCGGAACACCAAGGAAGAAAAACGGCTGTTCGAGCTGTTACGGCTCGCCTATGTCGAAGCCCGATACAATCCTAAATTCGTAGTGACAAAAGAAGATATCGATGCCATACTCCCCAAAGTGGAAAGATTGCGGGATGTGGTATCGGAAGTCTGCAAATCGCAAATAGAAACATACCGGGAAAACGAAAAATAATCATCTTCCGAAGAAATGCCAAAACAATGAAGGGCGGATGTTTCCGCCCCTATAAGTTGAAAAAAAAAGAAACGGACAACCCTAAAAGTTGTCCGTTGCCATTACCTAAACAGCCAGATCGGATAAAAAACTATTTACCTTTTCCATATCCCTGTAAATGCTCTGATCCAATACCCGGGCGTAATGTTTGGTTATAGACGTGTCGGCATGCCCCAACATCTTTGCTACATTTTCCATACTCACTCCGTTAGCCAGACAAACCGATGTGGCATAAGAATGTCTAGCCATGTGCGTTGTCAAATTCTTACCGATACCACAAATATCCGCAATCTCTTTCAGATAACTGTTCATCCGTTGGTTACACAAAACTGGCAGCAATTTACCGCTACATGCTGCTACTTCTTTATACTTGTCAAGAATCGAAGCCGCAACCGGTAAAACCGGGATATTGCACATAACACTGGTTTTTTGTCTTTTTTTCCTGATCCATAAATTACCGTTATTATCCCGTATCAGATGTTCGGGCAACAATCCTTTTACATCGCTGAATGCTAAACCTGTGAAACAGCAAAACACAAAAATATCCCGTACCTGTTCTACCCGTTTAATTGTAAATTCCTTACCGAGAATAACCTTAATCTCATCCATCGTTAGAAACTCGGGGTCGGTTTCCTCTATTTTAAACCGATAATAAGCAAAAGGGTCTTTCCTGATCCAGTCGTTTTTTAATGCCAGATGAATAATTTTTTTTAGATTCTTTAACCGGGTAATCGCCGAATTCTGCGCACACCCTTTCTCAATCTTTAAAAAAGCATCGAAGCGGGAAATAAAATCCGGCTCCAAATCGTTTAGCGCAATATCCGAAACTCGATATTCTTTTCTAATAAACTCCCCTAAATAGCGTGTGGTCGTTTCGTAGCGCTGCACCGTCTTACTTACAAAATCCTTGCCAATCAGTTTGCGGCATTGCGCGTTATGTTCGCCAAAAGCCTGCAATAAGGTTTTATTCTCTTCATCCTCTCCGTAATAAAGTTTACGGATAAGGTCGGCGGTAATGGTCTTCCCGGCTATTTCCAGTTCCCGGTAAATTTGATGAATACGTGAACGGGTTATTTCCAGATAGCGGTTCAACTCTACCGACATGCGGTCTTTTCCCCTTGAACACTCTTTTGCCTGATTCCAGAAATTTACCGGACAACTGCGTTTCACCAGAATATCCACCATGAAGCCGTTTACCGTGATACGCATACAAACAGGCGCTTCCCCATTTTTCAGAAGCTTACTCTTTTTGATAAAAAACAAAACGCTGAAAGTCTTTCTTTCCATTTTTACATCGTTTTTAGAGTTGCAAAACTATGTATTCTCTTCCAGAATAAAACCATGCAAAACACTGTAAACCAGTGAGAAATAAGCTAAATCGTGGGACTAAAACCGGAGAAAAAAAAGTCCCACGATTTAGACCCGGATAATATGCCTGAAAGTGCGTTTTTTTGCTATTTGCCAGAAAAAAGAAATCCCCGATAATACTTGATTATCAGGGATTTGCTCGATTTTTCTTTTGTTTTCAGTGATCCGCCTGGGGCTCGAACCCAGGACCCCAACATTAAAAGTGTTGTGCTCTACCAGCTGAGCTAGCGAATCATCGAGGTGC
>NZ_JANDHW010000024.1 GCF_024330105.1 Coprobacter tertius | reverse complement strand
AAGTAACCAAATTTTAATATCGTACCAACAATTTTAATAGAAAACAGGATGAAATGTTTTAAAATACATTAATAATGAGATCGACATTACCTTTGTTGCACTTCCAGGGAGATCCTTCGGCGCTACCTCAGGATGACAGAGGAGGACTCAGAAGTACCAAAAAATCCCTCCGTATGACAAGGCATTCGCCCTGTTATACGGAGGGAATGAGTTCGAGACAGAAGAGAACCTCGGAAAGAAGTTGTCACCGAACTTATTCTACGATAATCGCCCCTCCCGCCGTATTAGAAACGAACTGCGGTGCGTACAAACACTGTATGGTAGCGATACCATTAGTATAAGTACCGGGACGATCTGCTCGTACATAATAATCGAATACATAAGTTCCTTTCGGCAAATAGTCGAAATAGAAAGTCGTGGAGGCATCACGGGTTTCGAGGAAATAAGGAATACGATCGGAATACCGGTAAGAAGACAACTGATCCACCGGTTCGAAACATGCCGCCCGTTGGTCTTTCAGACTCACAAACTGTAAATCCTGATTCACCTTAATCACCAGACGCACATTTATTTTGTCTCCTACCTTAAGTTGAGTCGTATTCAACGGAACATATTCAACCCCCGAAGCACTTACTTTCTCAACATACAGTTGTCGTTCGATCGACAAACCGCCAGACGACGATTTATTTATATTTTTAAAATCATCGAAGTACTGACGATACAAAGCTCCGGAGGAGGGCTGACGGTTATTGTTTTCGATTTCTACATCAGCCAGTTCGGGTGTAATTTCCTTACCCTGACGGGTATACTGTACATAACCCGTAAGAGCTTCAGCCGTATTTCGAGGCATCAGTTCACCACCCCAACGTATTTGCGCATCGTCGCTACCGCCCAGCCAGTCGCTTCCTGTATTCAATAAAACATATATCGCATCTACAGTAGAAGGAACAGAACCCCAATTTTGCGTTTTTTTCTGTTGTAACAGCCATTGTTTCATCTGATTGAGACGAACCGTATCGGGAGCAATTTCTGCAAATGCATCCATAATAGCGGTATGTTCCTGAATCGCACTATTCCGGGAATAAACCGACGAACGGTTATTTTGCCAGAACATCCCCCCGTCAGGCGTTACAGTAGCATACTGACTTAAAGATTTCAGAATCGCTTTAGCATCATCGGTAAAACCATACCGGTATAATGCCACCGCTCCGAGGGCCTTTTCATATAAAGAAGACTTCCACCAATTCGCCCTGAAATCGGCAATTAATTTTTTATGTACAGGTAAAATCGATCCGGCAAGCGGTATATCACGGTATGCGCTACGCACATTAAGGTACAATATCCTATCGTAATTTACCGTTGCATTTCCTTTTTTTACACTCTCTACCATATTACTGTCGATATAAGCGATTGCCCTCATCTGCATCATCTTTTCAGCATTGCCGTATTCGGCCATCCCTAAATGAGTAAGTTGGGCCATCGCCCCCAAAACGTTATAAGTAATGAACGGACTCGGGTTCATATTCCTGAACCAACTCCATCCACCGGCAGCGGTTTGCAGTTTTCTCAGCTTTTCCAACGCCTCTTTTTTAAGACCTTGCGCCCGGTTTATATTCAATAATGAAGACAAACTCTGCATACGCTCGGTCTCGCTGGTCGCAGCCATTACCCAGGGTGTCTCAGAAAGCAATACATTTTTAAGCTCCTGATTTTTCTCCAGATCGGAACGTAAAGTTTTTACATTCCCCTTATCACTTTCCCAGCTTTTTATTGCTGCCATTACCTTTTTATTTTGGCGGGCAATCCCCTCGGCAACTGTGTTCGCATAGTAAGCAGCAAGCACATCGGTTGCGTTAGTACCGGTATTTTCGATCAGCGAAGGCAATGCAAGAACGGCATACCAAGTCGGATTAGACGAATATTCCAATGTCAACCGATAGTTTTTCGCACCGGAGGAAGACTTCATCTGTAAACTTTTCATCTCGAAAGTTTCGACGTTTTTATCTCCGTTCATATTTATCTGCATCGCTTCGGTCACCAGCGCACGCACGGGAAGTACAGGCAATAAATGCTGTTCTCCGTCAGACGTATTCGGTGAAACGGCCCTCACCCTGAACCCGACGAGGTCGACATCTTCGGGAGCCGTAAATTTATAAACAGCCGTACGGGATTTGCCCGGATCGAGAATAAAGGCCTGCGATACCGTATTTGCAACCTTCCCGGTATACGGATCGAAAAGATCGAATATAACAACCCCCTCCTGTACGATATCACCCGTATTACTGATCAGAGTAGCAATACTTACTTCGTCTCCCTGCCGCACGAACCTCGGAACATTCGGGGCAACCATCAGTTTTTTCCGACTGACGGCTTTCAGATCTTTCTGACCGTAAAACAAATCCTTTGTAAAAGCCAATGCCATAAACTGCCACTCGGTATTCGATTCGGGAACGGTAAAGGTTAAAGAAACCTCTCCCGACTCATCGGTTTGTAATTTAGGATAGAAAAATGCGGTTTCGTTAAAATCCTGCCGGTACACCGGTTCTTGTCCGGCAACAGCGTCCTCCGCTTCCCGGTCTTGGGCCATCCCGCCTACCAAAACATCTTCGGATCTCTCCTTTTTCATTACGCCGTTCGCGGAAACACCCCGAACGACAACCTCACTCAACGGAGCAGAGCTTTCCTGTACCGATAAGAACGGCTGAGGTTGATTAAATCCGTATCTTTCGTCAACAGACAAGCCATACAGAAAATTCAGTTTATCGAAATCAAAAGGTTTGCAAATCGGCCCCGAATTAAATTCGGGAGAACGGGATACGCTATGATTAGGCCATATCCAGTTCCAGAAAATATACGGACGGTATATAGGATATACAGGTTGAAAATACCATTTATGTGACAGAATCGAGTTCAGCGACGCATCGTACATCTCGGCCATAAATCGAGCCGAAACCGGATTTCCTTTTTCATCTTTTACCGTAAAACTCCATGTCTCTTTTTCTCCGGGAGTAAGTTTATCCCTGAAAGTAGAAGTCACGATCTGTAATTTACGATCGGGCTTTTCCGGTACGATAAAGACTGATTGCTGATAAGCCCTTCCCTCTTTCGCCAATAATAACTGCACCGTAAGAATATCTCCATAAGATGTTTTATAGGGTATTTTTATCTGTTTATTTCTATTGCTCACTTTTATCCATTTACTATCGATGAGCGTAGTCCCTTCATAAAGGTCATATCTGATCCAGGCATTTTTACACGACGAACCGAAAACAACGGATGCTGTCTCCCCTTTTATAACCTTCACTGTAGATTCCGGGACCCACAATGGAGTTACAACCGGCGGTTTTTTATCAGAAAGACTATACAAAACGATATTACTTTCTTCGCTCACCACATTTCCGTTCGGAGCCGTAACCTGTACCACCAAACGATAAGGTCCCGAAGGCAATTTACTCCAATCGGCCCGTTCGGGAATTTTGGTAGAAAGGAAACTGTATTCTTCCCGCTGCATGTGTATCTTATAATCGGAGATATTGTTTTTGATACCCGGTTTATCGGTATCGTATAAAGAATACAAAATATATTTACAGGATAATGCCGTGCTGTCGGGCGTCGACCTCCGGATAGAAATATCGAATGAAACCGGTTTCGATTTATCCGCTTTATCGGGAAGCGTAACGTTTACACGAAGCGAAGTATCTCCCACCGAGAGAACTATTTTCTGTTCTTGAGTCTCACCTGTGGCAGAAGTAACATTTACCGTCACCTGATAGTTATAAGAAACATTCGTATTCAGCAAATCTTCTTCCGGTTTCTGAGGTACGAAACGGAAAGAAAAGTTACCGTTCTCATCGGTCACCGTCGTTCCTTCGGCCACCTGTTTTTGCGGTGCATTTCCCCAACGGAACCAACTCCTCAACCGTTCTATCCGATACGAAACAGTAGCTCCCGCTACACTAACGCCCGAAAAACGCATCGCATTTCCACTAATATCTACAATTTTACCGAAAGCATACGCTTGTTTTCCCTTATCGAGCGTAATACGAAATGAAGGACGTTTATATTCGGCCACCTGTATATAAAGAGATTTATACAGCGGTTTTACCACCCGTATACTGTACGACCCCGGAGATGCATGTGCAGGAAGGTTAAAAGAACCGGAAAACGAACCGAATTCATCGGTAACGAGCGAGGTGGAAGACAAAACTTCTCCTCTGTCGAGTAACTCTATTTCTACTTTTTCATTTGCGATGATACGATTCTCATTTTCGCCTATTTCCCCGTATATACCCGAGAAATATACGGTTTGACCGGGACGATAAACGCTACGGTCCGAAAACAACCAAATATTATTTTGCGAATGTTTTTTGGTAGAAGGCCCATAATAATCATTTATATATCCCATTCGGGTCGAATCGTTCTTCATAACTACCCGGTACCAATTTCCCTCTTCGGTAATCTTATGCCGGAGGGTACCGTCTTTCCCGACTTTCAATTTTTCGATCTCTTTTTCCGCATCATCATATATGATCACTTCGGCGTTGCTGATGGGTTTGCCCGTCATACGATCGACGACGATCCATTGAGACATTCCCGGCCCCGAGGCTCGATTTAATGCCATTAAACGACTCACTTTAAAGGTTACCCATACGGCAAGACTATCGATACGATCGGGAAGGATTTTTAAACGATAAGTCCCTACCGGAAGGGAAGGCAATTTTACCGTATCTTGTTTATCGAAATAATTAAACCGGTGGGCTGCAGTCACCGTATTTCTGTAAATCGTGTCCTCCGCGCCCGCCTGTGTTATAGAATATAAAAATATTTCGAACGAACCGATGTTTCGATATCCCACTTCACAAGCGGGTTCTTCATCTATTCCCACCGTTTCGGAAATACTCGCTACCAAAGAAGGGAAAGTAATCTCTTTAATCAGGCCTGCCAAACAAATACTTCCATCAAAACCAGGGTACTGTTTTACAATCCCTTTACACTCTTGTAAAAAATTTCCGAGATTTTCTTCATCTCTGTTCGAGCGGTAAATATTCAGCAATTGCCTCGCCACTTCGGTAACATATTCGTTATCTCTATATTCCCGCATTAACTCCCGCAACCGTTGCGTATACAAAGAATCATGGGTATACTGACGATTTGCGTATGCGAGACGGTCGAGATCGGTCATCAGAAAAGCCTCTGCATTATTATCCTTACTGTGAAAAGCCAATAATTGCTGATAAATACCTAAAACCGCTTTCTCGTCATCGGAACCTGAAAAATTAAAATCGTATCCGATAAATTCCTTTGCCGGCGCCAGAGCCCTTTCTTCATTTACAGGCTCCGCATCCGGGAAAACCGAACGAGCGTATCCCGACAAAGTTTTATATATCGAAATCGCCCGAAAAGCCAGAAAATCAAAGAGGGTAGGCCTTAACGTGGGAGAACTTTTTCCTTCTATCAACGCAGCCCGGTACTGATTCGCCGGTATATGCTGTAAGTCACCGGCAGGTTGCAGCGATTGCCGCAAAAGCGTATCGCACTTGAGCAGAAACATTTTTCCACTCCATTCGGCGATATCTTCCGGACGTGTATCGGCCAACATATCCCGGCGATTATAGCGATATGCATCCTGCAAATAATAGCCCTGATAAAGGCTTGCCAAGAAAGAATTCAATACCGCTTTTCCGGCCTTATCGCCGGTATGCAAAATTATTTCTTCGGTTCTTTTTATAATCGCAGGGAAACTATCCTGCGATATCAACAACTGATAAGTCGTATAATCCGCTAAGGATTTTATGATCATGGGACCGTCATTTCCTTTTATTGCAGCTTGCAAAGCCTCTTCCGATTTAGCCAAAGCCAAAGCCGGATTTTTAAAGTTCTCTATCTCCGCATCGGAAATTTTTACACCATGCGGAATCCCCTCTATCTGGGCAAATACCGGCAAAACGGACAAAGAAAGCATAAACGCAAACAGCACGCTCTTAACCATTTTATTCATATCATCACTTTTTAAGAACAACATTAAAGTTGTAATGAAAGTTTTAATCCGATAGTAAAGATAACGATATCCTGTTAAATATCGGCTTTTACTTTATTTAAAATTTATAAACAAAGAATGACTACCACAACTTTATTTTCACCCCTACAGAAAGCAAGATATTAAAAATAAGTTATGTATATTTGTCAAAAGACAGAAAGCGAGCCTTATGCAGCGATCTGTTTCATGTAAATTTCATCTCATTATGAAAATAAGAACGAGTTGTTGCGCTTTTGCATTAGCTGCGGCATTTCTATTTCAAGGCTGTAC
Organism: Coprobacter tertius; assembly: GCF_024330105.1. Classification (NCBI taxonomy): domain Bacteria; kingdom Pseudomonadati; phylum Bacteroidota; class Bacteroidia; order Bacteroidales; family Barnesiellaceae; genus Coprobacter; species Coprobacter tertius. Next base: position 4,114 of record NZ_JANDHW010000024.1, on the reverse strand, counting down.
TCAGAAAAAACACCTGATTGTCGACGAAGATTATCGCCAACAGGTAGAAACACAATTCGAAGCCCGTAAAAAACTGGCTGAGAACCGGGATTCGGCCCTGTTCAGTATTTTCGAGAAAGAACTCTCGACAGAACAAAGAGAAGCTCTCCAATATCTATACGCTTATATGCCGCTAAGCGACCTGGCAGATTACGACGGAGATTTCTTCCTCCGTCAGGTCGATTATGCCTTAAAAGCCCGCAGCGAGTTTCCGTGGGGAAAAGATATTTCAGAAAAAGATTTCCTTCATTTCGTACTTCCTTACCGGGTAAATAACGAGAACCTCGATACGGCCCGAATCGTATTTTATGAAGAATTGAAAGACCGTATTCAGGGAATGAATGCTTCAGAAGCCGCATTGGAAGTTAACCACTGGTGCCACGAAAAAATGTGTTACCGGGGCAGCGACGGTCGTACTTCCTCTCCGTTAGCCTCGATGCGAACATCTTTCGGACGCTGTGGTGAAGAATCTACCTTTGCCGTAACTGCTTTACGAAGTGTCGGAATTCCAGCCAGACAAGTCTATACTCCCCGTTGGGCGCACCAAGACGACAACCATGCGTGGGTAGAAGTATTTACCGATGGTAAATGGCATTATATGGGAGCCTGCGAACCCGAAGCGAGATTGGATGTCGGATGGTTCGACGTCCCGGCCAAACGAGCCATGATGATACACACCAAAGCCTTCGGCACATACGAAGAAACGCCCGAAGTAAACGTAAAAGAAAAATGCTTTTCGGAACTGAATGTATTGCCGAACTACACCGATACAAAAACCGTCGTCGTAAAAATCATCGATTCGGAAAAACATCCGGTAGGCGGTGCGAGAGTAGATTTCGGACTATACAATTACGCCGAATTCTATCCTATCGTCACCAAATATACAGGAGCTGACGGAATCGTTTCGGCCAAAACCGGTAAAGGAGACCTTTGTATATGGGCTTCGAAAGGAAACTTATACGATTACAGCCTGTTACGGGCAGATCAGGATACAATCACCCTGATTCCGAATAAACAACCAGGAAAAGAATATACCGAAAATTTCGATCTGACCGTACCCCCTGAAAAACCAGTGGAAATGCTCGATGCCGCTCTTATAAAAGCCAACTCGGAAAGACTCGTGCAGGAAGACTCGATACGTAACGCCTATATGACTACATTTATGCAACCGGAAGAGGCGGAGTCGCTCGCCCTGAAACTCAAACTCGACAAAGCGGAAACCGCCCGCTATATAGCACTCAGTTATGGTAATCATCCGGAGATCGTCTCGTATCTCACCGCTAACGCATCATTGCCATACGCGCTTTCTTTTCTCGGCAGCCTTTCGGAAAAAGACCTGCGCGACACCCCAGCCGGAATACTCGAAAACCACCTGAATGAAGCTGTTGAAAACCCCGGTTTGTCCAAAGACATCTATATCGAAGGCATATTATCGCCCCGTATCGAACTGGAAATCATCCGGCCCTGGCGCAATAAACTTAAAAAAGATTTTTCGCCCGATTTTATCAATAAATCGAAAGAAGATATTTCGATCCTCACCGATTGGGTAAAACAAAATATAACCGTAGATACCGAAAATAATTTTTATAATTGCCGCATCACTCCCTTGGGGGTACATCAACTGAAAGTAGCCGACCCCATTTCCCGAAACATATATTATGTAGCTCTTTGCCGCGATATGGGCATACCGGCACGTGTAAATTCGGTGACGGGAAAAGTACAGCACTACGACGGAAAAGACTGGCAGGATATTGCTTTCGAGACCGAAACCGTCACGGGAAAACGAGGAACGTTGATATTGGAAAATTCCCCGGACAACCCGGTAAAACCCCAATATTACAGCCATTTTACTTTACAGAAATACGATAACGGCATCTTCCGTTCGCTGGATTATGAAGGGAAACCCGTTATGAATACTTTTCCGGCCGCCCTATCCCTCGAACCGGGTTATTACCGCATTATGACAGGCAGCCGATACAACGACGGGAATGTAAGAACCCGTATCCGGTATTTCAATATCGCCGAAAACGCAGTTTGCAAAATACCGGTGCAATTGCTTCCCCTTGAAGAACGCATCGAGATATTGGGAACCATAGACATGGATACACCGGTAACCGACACGAACGAAAATGCCGTTACATTAAAAGAATTGGCCGGAGAAAACGGAATCGCACTTTCGGTCATCGACCCGGGGAGCGAACCGAGTCGCCACATCCTTGCCGATTTACCGGCCGTAAAAACAACATTCGAGCAATGGGGAGGAACGATTCTTATTATGATCCCCGACGATAAACAGTCGTCCTTCTCCCCCGAAAGTTATAAAAACCTGCCCGGAAACGTACGTTATGGTATCGATAAAGACCGTATCCTGTTAAAACGAATATTGAAATCGTGCGGGAAAAGCGATGAAGTGTTACCCACCAGCGTATTTATCACGCCTGAAGGAAACATCGTTTTTATGGCGCAAGGTTACCGAATCGGACTGGGAGAAAATCTCTTACGGGTAAGTAAATTAGCGGCAACTTCGGATAATCGCCCTGCCCGCAAGAATTGAGAATGTTACCCCACCCGCTGTCATCAGTAATCGCTGATACAACGGACATAGTATTTGTAGTTTTTACCAATCTGATTCGAAATCCTCTCGGCATAATAGGGGCTGTAGAATGCTACATACCAAGCATCGCTGCCCGACTCTTCGGTCGCACTCCAGTATCTCTTTTCGGTACTTGATGCTCCCATCATCTTGTTCGAAGGATAAATGACATCGATCCCTTGCACGAGCAACAACATCAGTTGCAACTCGCGCTGGGTAGGCAGCCGCCAGTGCCGCCCGCCCGTCGTTAATGTGTTGCATCCGCCTGTGACAGGACTGGCAAAGTCGGCAGCGAGATTGCTGTTCGCACTGTCATCGAAACCCGAAGCTTTCGCCCACGTCACTCTATCTCCCCCTGGTAAATCTGTCGGCGCCACGATAAACCGCGCCGAGAGTTTGCTGTTGATATCGGGGTTGTCCCCGTTCCCTCTGTCCACCTGATGGCGTATCGTCGCCCCGTCGCGGGTAAGTACCGTGCCCAGCGGCCAGATCGCGCTTGCGGGTATCCCCTCGGCATATACTACGGCCACTTTGTCGGTAAAACCGGTGACGGTCTCTCGTTTTACATGCTGGGCGGCCGCCCCGGTCACGTTAAGCACCCACAGCACCGCCACATACCACACGGGTATACACCGGCGGGCAAAACCGTTTATTCTTTTCATATTTTGTTGTTTTTTCATACTGTTCTTCAATAATTTATCGTACGCATTCCCCTCACCCAAAAAGCCTCATATTCCCGAGTTACACCCACGTTGCCCTTAGGGGTAATATAATAAATATAAGTATATCGAGTCGACGACCAGTATACGGGAGACATGGTAGAGGCATAGGCCGCAGCGGAGAGCCAGGTACCTATCAACTGATAGATCGAAGGCAGGTACCAGTCGGTCTCGGCGTAGGGATGATCCAGCGGCCCGTTCAGCCCGGCATAACAGGCATAAGGCGCTATAAGAGATGTTTTATGGGTACCGTCACCATACATCATCCACGCATTGGTATTGGCGAAACCGTCGGTGTACGACATTTGGGATTCGGGCAGATGAATATCTTCTGAAGAAAACCGCATCTGCGTAAGGCCGGCATCCAGGTCGGCATCGGCAGGCGCTACGACATCCTGGGCAGTGACTTCCACCCTTTTTTCGTACCGGAAGGTCTCCGCCACGTCATCGGTGAGCGCCACCTCGTTTCCGGCGGCATCATAGGCTTTAAAGGAGCCCCCGAAATAGCCGGGGATGAGTTTTACCACGTGGGGATCTTGGTCGGATAACCCTTTCAGCCGGATCGTATAATTCAGATGATAGTTCCCCGGCAAGCTGTAATTTTCGGCAAAGTTCAACCCGAGAGGTATACGGTATGTCACCATGTCTTTTACGATTCCGGTTCCGGTTCTTTCCTGTCCCACGATTTGCAGATAGGTACTCCCTATCGGGGCGTTGGGACGGCGGTCGTAAAACGTCGTGCCCGGAACGTCCGGCTGCAGGT
>NZ_JANDHW010000023.1 GCF_024330105.1 Coprobacter tertius | reverse complement strand
AAGCGATATTTCCGAGTGCGGATGACCTGGGCACCGGGGGCTATTATACCGACATTCTGTATACGATCCAGAACAACGACGACCTGCCGTTGCTCTCGGCGTATGTTCCGGTAAACCTGCAGCCGGACGTTCCGGGCACGACGTTTTACGACCGCCGTCCCAACGCCCCTGCGGGGAGTACCTGCCTGCAGATTGTGGGTAAAAAAATGAGTGGAACGATTATGAAAGACATGGTGACGTACCAGATCAATCTGGGATTGAATTTCGCGGAGAATTACAGCCTGCCGGGGAACTATCATCTGAATTATACGATCCGGCTGAAAGGCGTGTCGGACGAAGACCCCCATGTGGTAAAACTCATCCCCGGCTATTTCGGGGGCGGAATGAAGGCCTGGAACGCGGCAGGAACTGAAGTCTCAGTAAATGCGAACGATGCCGTGAAATGGCGGTATGCCAATAGAATAGAGGTGTATCCGGAAGATGCTCCTAATATAAGTAAGTTCTTTAAACCGACAGATAATATAAATAATATGCCATACTTTTATGATGAACATTGTGAGATATCCTTTCCAGCGTTAGTTACAAACAATAATTTAGTTGACGGATATTTAAATACTTGTTATTATTTTAAAAGCGAGTTATTTATTCCTGCCTATTGCATTGTTAAGGGCTTGTATGACGGTATCCTGGAGATTTATCAGCCTACAGACTGGTATTGGCCTTCAATTATGGAAATGACAGGAATATGGATTTCGGGCGAGGCATTTATCAAGGATATGTCATCGTCTTATTGGTCATCTTCCGCCCACGATTATTCGACAGCTTATATGATTGATTCATATGGAGGAGTTTATGCAAGAGGTGTTTGCGGAAGAAATTATGTAAGGGCTGTACGTCAGATAAATTATTGAAATGAAAGAATTCATTCAAATGAAAAAGATGAAGCGGTTCGCTCAATTTTATAGAGTAGGATTATGTGGTACGGGAATGTGGTTGTGTCTTTTTACAGACATGGCTGCGCAGTACGTGTGCAAAGAGGTGATAGCAGATTTTAATGCTCCCGTTGCTGTTATTTATACTAATGGAATGCCCGAAAGTGCTATATGGCCTTTAGGAACAGTCCTCACTAAAAATGGAGCAACTATTCGCCATCGGGAACGTGAAGGTAATATGGGTAACCGAAATATCAACAGTCGGGTTTCGGCGCGGTTTATCGTAGCACCGGATGATCTTTCGGGCACTCCTACTTGGGCAGAGGCATCTGGTTTTGAAGATAATGGCAACAAAGATAATCTCAATGCCGATTTTGTGAATCCCTCGACAGGAGGGTGTCGTGGGCTGACGACGGGTGGTCGTCACTGGCGATTGCCCACAGAACGTGAATTGCAATTAATGTGGGTTCTTATGGATGGGATCAATATTATCTATCCTAACGCTCCTTTATCGGGTTCTCGTTTTGCCTCGACTGAGTCGGCTTTCGGAGACGGAGGTCCTGGTAGGATGGCAATTTATGTAGATTTTTATAATAATCCTTTTGTATTGAATAATGATCATCCTTTTACGACATCGGCTCGGTCTAAAATAGACAGGATTAAGTCACGTTGTATCAGCGACTACTGAGCCGTGTCATCCTGAGGCAGAGCCGAAGGATGACACGGGAATGCGAAAAGGGTGATATTCCCTCGGCATTAGCGACAGTAGGGCAATTAACCGAGGTAACGTACATGGGAGATCCTTCACTCCATTCAGGATGAAACGGCTATCGATCAGAATGACAGGAGTAGATAAAACGGATGTCAGAGTTTTATATCGAATGGTTCGATAAGCCCTTTTATCTGCTCGTCGGTAAGCCCTTCGGGTTCGTACCGGCTCATACGTACCTGTAAATATAATTGTGCCGATTTGTTGAGGGTATCGATGAGGTCGAACGTATCCGCGAGATTTTCACCTACTCCCAGTACCCCGTGTTTTTCCCATACTACGAAATCGTGGTTTTCGAGACCTTTCAGGGTCATGTCCGCGAGTGCGAGCGTTCCCGGTACTTCATACGGAATAAATCCGAGACCGTGAGGAACGACGATGAAGGTTTCGGGATGCATCGCCCATAATACTTTATTCAAATTCTCTTCCGACCGGAATTCTTTGATGTGGGAAAGAGCGGTGAGTTCGGTGGGGTGAGTATGAAGAACGAGTCGGTTCTTCGTTCCCTTTGTTATAAATGTTCGATGAATACAAAGGTGCGAGGGTAGTTCCGAAGTGGGTTTTATCTCTTTTTCGCCGATAATGTCGTAGGTACTCCCATCGGAAGAGATACGAATAACCGAACCGGCCGATAATGGGTCTTTAGCGACATCCCGCATGCGGCGCCCTGTTCCGGTAACGTAGAAAAAATGATTTCCGAGTTCGGGTAAGGAACGGGGGAGAGCATAACTTTTCAAGGGAGGAAGTTTTTTATCTTCGGAAGAAATAAGCTCCGAAATGTCGATCGATATATTTCCTGCATTTCGTTCGGCCCACCCTTTTGTCCATAAGTATGAGGCGATCTCGGCGATTTCGTCGAGTTGATTTTTTAGTTTGTCGTTGCGATGTAAGATCATATTGTTTTCGATGAATAAATAGGTTTAAAATAAATTGGGTAGAATGACTGAAAAAATGAGTAAGGCAAGCCCGGCTATAAGCACGCCTATTACCCGGGGTTTTACCCCTTTCCATTCTTTTAAAAAGATTCCCCACATGTTGCTGAAAATGACATTCAGCGACATGAGTATACTCCAGGAGAAAGCGAGCAGCAACGGTGAGTCGCTGAAAAAACTTTTTCCCATGCCTAATCCGAAAAATTGAGAATACCAGAGAAGCCCGGCTAAAGCGCAAAATAACAGATTCGATAATAGAGTGCTTCCCGATACCGAAAAATAATCTTTTCCGGTCTTATTTTTTAGATTTTGGAAAATGCAATATACGGCATTTGTGACGAAACCGCCTAAGGTTACCAATAAGATTACCGGGTTTAACGCAAGCAGTTCTCCTGCACCGTTAGCGATTGCGGTAAGACGTATTTCTTCACCCGACTCGAGACCGAGACTGAAACAGGCGCTCATAATACCGGCCAGTAATGCAACCACTAATCCTTTGGTAAGTGCGAAGTCTTTTATGGCGGCTTTTTTCGCTTCTTCGGGCATATCTTTAGAGCGGAGGCTGCCGGCATATCCGATGACAGCGATACCCGAAAGGGTAATGCATACACTGATGAGGAGAATAAGTCCCTGACCATGCCAGAGATCGGTTCCCGACCAGATTGCCGGTAAAATCGTTCCGAATCCGGCACATGTACCTAAAGCGATCGACTGCCCGAGTGCCACTCCGAGATAACGCATGCTCAAACCGAATGTAAGTCCGCCGATCCCCCATAACATCCCATATACAATAGGTTTAAGGTAGTTTCCCGACAAAATTATGTCCGGAAGTTTATCGATGTCGATGGCCAGTAATGCCCCTATAAAAGGAAATACGAGCCAGGCGAAAATACCCTGTACGAGCCAGAAACTTTCCCAACTCCATTTCTTTATCTTTTTAATGGGTACGTACGAGCTGGATTGTCCCAGGCTTCCGACAGCGATAATAATCAGTCCGATAATAGTATTCATTTTTTTATCGTCGTTTACCGGTTACTTCCTCTTCGTATTTGCACACTTCCGCAATATATTCTTCTCCGACGGGTACATTGTTTATCAGGCAGAAATAATCCCATACGGCATTCCAGGGTAATGACTTGGCCTCTTCGAGTAGTGCCAGCCGTTCGAAATACCGGTGATCGGCTTCGTATTCCCTCAATTGTTCCAGCGGTTCGAGCAACGCCTGCAATAAACATTTTTGGGTAGCGCGTGAGCCGATGACATAAGCTCCGATGCGGTTGATAGAACCGTCGAAATAATCGAGACCGATGTTTACTTTGTCCAATGCGTCGCAACGGATGATTTCGCGGGCCAGATCGAGTGTATCGTCATTTACGATGGTTACATGATCAGAATCCCAGCGTATCGGACGGCTTACATGCAACATGATACCGGGAGTAAACAATAACAAAGAAGAAATTTTATCGGCTACGCTTTCAGTCAGGTGAAAATGTCCTGTATCGAGAGTGACTCTTTTATTGTTTTTTACCCCGTATCCCAAATAAAAATCGTATGATCCTACAGTATAGCTTTCGGCACCGATCCCGAACAGTTTTGCTTCGATGCAATCTATCATGTTGGAGTAGGGTACCGAGAATATTTCATCGAGAGAATCTTTCAGAATACTCCGGTATTTAAGCCGGTTTACGGTACTGTCTTTCGATCCGTCATGTATCCATAAGTTCATAACGCAAGGAGATCCCTGATATTTCCCCATTTCTTCTGCGATCCGGCGACATCTTTTGGTATGCTCGATCCAAAAATCCCGTATCGATTTATCCGGGTTGGCAAGGGTGAGTTCTCCGCTTTTGGGATGGGAGAACGAGGTGGAATTGAAATCGAGTTTCAGGTTATTTTCTTTGGCCCATTTCATCCAGCTTTCAAAATGCCGGGGCTCGATCTGATCTCGGTCGACTTTTTCTCCTTTAAAGTCTCCGTAACTGGCATGCAGGCTGATACGATGGTTGCCTCCCAGAAAAGAAGCGGCTTTTACCAGATCGTTTCGTATTTCTTCGATATTGCGGGCTTTTCCGGGATAGTTCCCCGTTACCTGAATTCCACCGCTCAATTCGTTTTCAGTATGTTCGAGGCCGGTTACATCATCGGTTTGCCAGCAATGCAGAGACAAGGGGATATTTTGTAGTTTTTCAATAGCTTTCTCGGTATCGATATCTAAGGTTGCATATCTTTTCCTGGCTAATTCATAGGCTTTAGTAACGAATTCTTTGTTTTTCATAGTCATTGTTTTATGAAATTATAGTTTATATATTATTCTTCGAGCCGGGTGATGTTCAGAAATTCCCGGTAAGCTTTTTGCCACTTATCGGTTTCTACGGGCATGAATGTTTCCATTCGGATTCCGTTGCGTATGATTCTGCGCATGTCATGCCGGTTTTCTACTAATCCTAAAGCCTTAGCCTGTAACAGCAGATTGCCGATAGCCGTAGCTTCGGCCGGCCCGCTGATAACGGGTATTCCGGTAGTATTAGCGGTAAACTGATTTAAAAGCGGATTTTTTGCGCCGCCTCCGATAATATGTAGTTTTTCGATCGGGAAAGGAGCGAATTTTTTGAGACGCCCCAACACATAATTGTATTTCATGGCCAGACTATCGAAAATACACCTGACGGTTTCCGCTCCATTTTCGGGAGGAAGTTGTCCCGTTTCCGAACAATATTCAGCAATCGCCTTAAGCATATCCTTCGGGCAAGCGAATGTCGGAGAATCAGGATCGATAAAGCGTTGGAACGGTTTTTCTTTCTGAGCCATAAGAATGATTTCCTCGTAATCGTATGGCTTATCATTACGTTTCCATATTTTTAAGCATTCTTCCAATATCCACATGCCGGTTATGTTTTTCAGGAAACGTATCGTGCCCTCGATGCCGCCCTCATTGGTGAAATTCATACGGTAAGAATCTTTGGTAATGATAGGTTCTTCCAACTCTATCCCCATCAGACTCCAGGTACCCGAACTCAGGTATGCGAATTTTTCATCCTGCGCCGGAACGGCAGCGATGGCAGAGGCGGTATCGTGTCCGGCCACCGAGATAACCGGTACGCGTGGAAATCCCGTTTCCCGAGAGATGAGCTCGGAAAGCAGTCCTATTTTTTCTCCCGGGAAAACGATGCCGGGAAATACGTCTTTTCCCATACCTGCCGGTTGTAACAGAGCAGGTTCTATTTCACGGGAACGGGCGTTCAGTAATTGCGCCGTACTGGCGATCGTATATTCACAAACGCATTTTCCCGTTAGCAGATAGGCGAGAGCATCGGGAATGAACAATATTTTGTCGGCGTGCAGATGAGGGGCATAGTTTTCTTTCCGGGCGGCGTATAACTGGTAAACCGAATTGAAATTCATGATTTGTGTTCCGGTTATTCGGTAAACTTCTTCTCGTGGAATGTGCGTAAAATATTGCTCGGGTATTCTTTCGGTATAGGGATCGCGGTAGGCGCGGGGCATGGAAAGCAACGAGCCGTCTTTCCCCAGATAAACGAAATCGACCCCCCATGTATCGATCCCGATCGAATCTACTGGTATTTTCCTGCGGACGCATTCGGCCAACGTTTCTTTCATAGATTCGAAGATCGACAATAAATTCCAGTATAATTTACCGTGTATATTTATGACACGATTCGGGAATCGAGATATTTCGTAGGTTTCGAGTCGGTTATTATTTAAAGTTCCTATAATTCCGCGACCGCTGGTAGCTCCCAGATCGAAGGCAAGCATCGTGTGTTGTTTCATGCGTACTCGTTAAAATCGATGATTTATGAAATAATAAAAATGACACCGGTTGTACGGCTCATTTTTATTCTGTATTTTTACCATACAAACTTAGATATATAAGAGTAAAACTCGTTTGTAGATTTGATACAACTGTTTACATTTTTGGCATAAAAAACGGTAAATGAGAAAAGGTCGTAAAGATTTATTGAAATATCTTACCATAAATGACGATGACGAGAGATGGGGGATTGTGTGTACGACGGTCGGTTACCAAACCGTATTGCCGGGGGCGGATTATCCTGTATTGCGACACCCCGATAAATATAATTTTAAGTTTCAGGGACGCATCCTGAATGAATACCAACTGGTGTATATTGTCGAAGGGAGAGGTTATTTCGCTTCGGAGTCTTGTCGTAAGGTAAGAGTTACGGCGGGTACGATGATACAGCTTTTCCCCGGAGAGTGGCATACTTATAAACCCGATAAAGATACGGGCTGGGTAGAGTATTGGGTAGGTTTTAGAGGAGTGAATATAGATAATCGGGTAAAAGAGGGCTTCTTTTCGAAAGATTGTCCGGTACGCCGTATCGGTATCAGCGATACGATTATGGGATTGTATGACCGTATTTTGCGGTATGCCGAAGAGGAAAAAAGCGGATATCAGCAACTGATTTCGAGTATTGTACTGCATTTATTGGGGCTCGTTTATTATAAAGATCAGAATTGTTCTTATACCGATGGTGTTCTGGTGGACAAGTTGAATAAGGCACGCAGTATAATGAGGGAAACGGTAGATACACCGGTTTCTCTCGAAGAGATAGCCCGGGAAGTAGGTATGGGTTATTCCTGGTTCCGTAGGGTATTTAAACAATATACGGGGATGTCTCCCGTAAAATATCAAATGCAGCAACGGTTGGCGCGAGCCAAAGAGTTGTTAGGAAATACCGCAATGACTGTTACCGAGGTAGCATATACATTGGGGTTTACCACAGTGAGCCAGTTTTCTGTCTTTTTTAAGAAAATGGAGGGAATGACAGCCAGCGAATTTAAGGAACGTTTTTCGAGATAATTACAAAAGATAAAAAGAAAACCCGATGTGCATGCGGCATATCGGGTTTTTTTGTCAGGTCGTTAACCTGTATACTTCAAGTGAAATAATTAAGGTCTGGGAGTCGCTTCTTTAACTACCATCTGACGTCCGGCATATTCTGCGCCGTTGAGTTCTTTGATAGCATTGTGGGCTTCATCGTCATTTTCCATTTCCACGAAGGCAAAACCTTTAGAACGGTTTGTCATACGATCCATGATCAGACGGGTTGAAATTACAGTACCGTAATCTTCCATAACTTGTTGCAAATCACTTTCCCGAACACTGTAGTTCAGGTTTCCAATGTAAATATTCATACGAAAAAAAATAAAATAAATAAATAAAATAAATTGAAACAATCAAGTTTAGGAAGGTCAGTTTCGACAATGGAAAACCCTTTTTTTGATTCGGGCAGTTACACGGAAGAGATAGAACAAAATAAACTTTTTTGTTTATGAGTGTAAATTACGGCATTTTATTTGACCTGTTTGTTATTTTCTTCGTTTTTTTTTATTTTCAAGGAGTTATTTATGCTTTATACCTTTCTTTTAACATATAATTTCCTTTTTGAGTGATTAAATCCCGATAAAAGGGAAAATATTATTCGGTATAAAAAAGAATCAAACGCTCGAGGGCTCGACGGCATACGGGACAGAATTCCCGGGCTTCATTACTTTTCATTCTGCAATCGGGAGTACTGCGGTAAACTCCTTTAGCCGAATAGCCGGCTCCTTCGTATATCCCCAGAGTACGACAGTCTCCGTTTTTTGGGGTGTATTTATCGGGAATGGGAGTGCCGGGGGCAAGCATATCTTTCCATTTACTTCCGAAATCTACGAGGGTGGTAATGTTTTGTTCCCAAGGTTCGGTGTCATTTGGATAACTTTCTGAAAAAATATCGTTTTCGTAAAAATATTCGTCGGCCAGTCCTCCGAAACTGTGTCCGAATTCATGTACTATAACCGGGCCGAACTGGTCATGATGTGTCGAGGTAAGCGTGAATGCGTTATATATGCCTCCACCTCCATATACATCGGTGTTGGCCAGAATGACAATGTGTTCGTACGGAATACCGGTTAAAATATCGTGTACGGTTTTTACATTTTTTGTCGTCAGGTAACGTGGAGAATAAAATGTGTCGAAGTGAGATCCGAATACCGTATTGCGCCAATCGTTGTGACGGGGAGTACTTACACCGCTATTATCCGATGCTGAAGCAACGGCGATGACATTGAACCGTTTTTTCATTTTGCTAAAAGGCTCGTGCGAGAATAGGTTGTCGCAGGCAATTCGGGCGTCTTTATAAAATAATTCAGTTTCGGCGGCGGTATAGCCTTCGGCTAAAATGGCGATATCGATACAATCTTTATAACTTCCGTTCTTCAACAAATATTTAAAAGGATGCGAGGGGCTTTTCTGTTTTTTTTCGATGAGTATGTCGGCCGGATCTATAAGGTGCGTGAGAGAAGCGGCAATTTTGCCCCGGTTATCGGTTAGCGTAACGCATATCTCGGCAGTTCGCCGGGGATAGGGCAGTGTAAATGTATTCTCGAATCCTTTAGAAAGTCGCTTGGCTTCGTCGGTGGTTAACCATTCCTGAAAAAGAGATGAAAACGACATGCGATAAATGATTTCTTCTGTAGCAATGTCTCTCATGGTTATTTGTCCGTTTCCTTCCAAGGGTAAAGCGTCGAGATTGTGCCGGCGTCCTGCCCAGCAGGGAATGCTCGATAAATGGTCGAGACTGATTTTTTGCTGTTTGATATTTCCTGAAAACAGATAGTCGACTCGCAAGGTGGTATCTTGAAAATAAGTATCGAAATCTTGTCCGGAAACCGTTATGACAAATATAAAAAATGACAGTATAGTTAAACTCTTTTTCATTGTAATGGTAATTAGATACTGCAAAGATAGTAAAATAAGAGGTATAAGAAAGAGAGCATAAATTGTACCCCGTTTTTGTATCGTTACGACTCGTTTTTTATAATTTTACAGATTGAAAAACTTGTAAAGATGATGTGGAAAAGATTGCTGGGGTTTGATCCCGCTACGATGAAAGTACGTACCGAAATACTGGCCGGTATAACTACTTTTTTGACGATGTCGTATATACTGGCTGTTAATCCGGCGATTTTATCTCTTACGGGAATGGATAAAGGAGCCGTATTTACCGCTACGGCTGTATCTTCGATAATTGCGACGCTTATAATGGCGCTGTGGGCTAAATTACCGTTTGCATTGGCTCCGGGTATGGGTTTGAATGCGTTTTTCGCCTTTACCGTATGCCTGGGAATGGGAAATAGTTGGGAGTTTGCTCTTACAGCCGTGCTTATCGAAGGGATTCTTTTTATATTGCTTACGTTGTCGAATTTACGGGAAGCGATCGTAAATGCGATTCCGATGTCTCTGAAAAATGCGATAGGCGCGGGTATCGGATTGTTTATCGCGTTTATAGGATTACAAAATGCCGGGATTATAACATCCAATGATTCTACACTCGTTTCGTTGGGAAATATTACTTCGAGTTCGCCGTTGCTTGCATTGATCGGAATTGTGATTGTATCGGTACTGTTGATTCGGAAAGTTAAGGGAGCCCTTCTTATCGGTATTTTGGTAACAACACTTATCGGTATCCCTATGGGGGTAACGAATTATAGAGGGATCCTCGACTGGCCGCCTTCGGTAGCACCCACATTCTTTAAATTCGATTTTTCCGGGATATTTACCCCGCAAATGGGACTTACCGTATTTACTTTATTATTTCTCGATATGTTCGATACGATAGGTACGCTGGTAGGCGTCTCTACCCGTGCGGGTATGATGAAAGACGGAAAGATTCCGAATGCGAAACAAGCATTTATGGCCGATGCCGTAGGTACTACACTCGGGGCTATGTTGGGTACCAGTACGGTATCTACCTATGTCGAGAGTTCATCGGGAGTAGCACAGGGAGGACGTTCGGGAATGACAGCCCTTACGGTGGCTGCCGGATTTATTATTGCGTTATTATTTTCTCCGTTGTTCTTATCCATACCGGGAGCGGCCACTTGTCCTGTTTTGGTATTGGTAGGGTTGTTTATGCTGTCGCCTATCAAAGATATCGATCTCGATGATTATTCGGAGTCCATCCCTTCTTTTATTTGTATAATTACGATACCTATGGCTTATAGTATATCCGACGGTATCGTATTGGGGCTTATCAGTTATGTTCTCATTAATCTTTTGTGCGGTAAGCGTAAAAAACTGACTTTGCCTATGTATATTATGGCCCTTTTGTTTACACTGAAATATATTTTGTAATATTTAAAAAGATCGTTTTGTGAAACGAACGGCATTCCTGTTTTTTTACTACAAGTGGATACGTTACAAAAAGCAAAGAAATTTCCTTACTTTTTCATTAACAGTAAAGAAAGTGATATAAGACGTATAAAGACAGTAAATATAATTTATAATGTGTTTTATATTGTAAGAGACCGTTTTTTATAATTTTACTGTCTATTCTCGAATAAACGGGATAATTTAAAATTAAAGATAAGAGTATGGGAAAAACGATTCGATTGATTTATCCTCAGTGGCAAGGGGGAGTAGTTGCTCATTGGATGCCCGATATTCCGGCTGAAGATGCTTCGAGAGGATATTATTGGGGGGCGAAATTATTGGATATGTTGTCTCCTGAGACTTCTCTGGAAACAGTTGAAGTTCCGGTATCTTTAAAGATTGGAGAAAGAACGGTTGTGGATGGAGTTTGTGACCGGGATATTATCCTTGAGCAGACCCAGGCGGCTTTATCGGAGTTACGGAAAAGTGATCCTGATAAAATAGTTACTTTGGGGGGAGAGTGTTCGGTAAGTGTAGTACCTTTTACCTATTTGGCCGAAAAGTATCCCGATGATATAGCGGTTGTCTGGATCGATGCTCATCCCGATATAAATTTCCCTTATGATGAGTATAAGGGATATCATGCGATGGCTTTAGCGGCATGTTTAGGGATAGGTGATAAAAAAATTATGAGTCTTTTACCGGCAAAAGTAGATGCTGCGAAAGTATTGATTGTCGGATTGAGGGCTTGGGAAAAAGAGGGCGGTACAAAAGAAAGGCAAAAAGAATTGGGCATAAAAAGCCTGTCTCCTTCTGAGGTGGCGGTAGATAGTTCGGCTATTATGAAATGGCTAAAAGATACAGGAGTTTCAAAAGCCGTCGTGCATTTCGATCTGGATGCGTTGGATCCGGCTGAAATTATTGCCGGTGTAGGGGTTGAGCCGGGTGGATTGAAAATAGAGGAAACCGTCAGAATTATAAATGATATCGCTTCGAAATATGATTTGGTAGGATTGACAATTGCCGAGCCAATGCCTCGTATCGCTATTAAATTGAAAAATATGCTCGATCGGTTACCGTTGTTGAAAGAATAAAATACGGTAGTTTGTGTACTGTATTAGATGTTTTATAAGATCGATTTAATCAAGTCGCTGTTTTCAGATTTATTTTGTATCGTAAATTCCCGTTGCTTTGTTGAAGACAGGTAAATAAAGACGGAAAGCAATCGAATTTTCGACTGCTTTCCGTCTTGTGATCGAGGAGGGATTCGAACCCTCGACCCACAGCTTAGAAGGCTGTTGCTCTATCCAGCTGAGCTACCCGACCGGCCTGCTTTTGTGAAAAAGCGATGCAAAGATAGTGTTTAATGTGTAATTGTCAAAAAAAAACAGGTAAAAGTATAATCGTTTCTTTTTTAGATTTAATATACAGAAGGATATCTTTGATAAAAAATAAAGTCGCAAGGCATAGTTTTAGAACCTGTTTAATTTGTTCGATATGGATAAAATGAGTTTAAAGTTTGCCGGTATGCGTTAAAAGGGTATCTTTAATATAAAATCTGTAATATGAAAAATATAAGGATAACGGAAGAGGTAATTACGGCACTCGATCCGGAGGAGATATTTGTATTCGGAAGCAACCTGAATGGATTTCATGCCGGCGGAGCTGCCCATACCGCTTGTCGTTGGGGTGCAAAGTGGGGGCAGGGCGAAGGCTTGCAAGGGAATACTTACGCTATACCTACTATGTTTGGTACGGTTGAAGAAATAAAACCGTATGTCGACCGGTTTATCGCTTTTGCCCGTGAACATTCGGAGATGAAATTTCTTGTAACACCTGTGGGATGTGGAATAGCCGGTTTTTCACCGGTAGAGATAGCCCCGTTATTTGAGGGTGCAGTAGATTTAGATAACATATGTCTTCCTCGTGTTTTCTGGGAAAATATTACAGGTTAAAAATTATTTTTCCCCTACATAGATCGTGCAAATACCAAAGGTCATCTGTTTGTATCGGGTATTTTTGAACCCGGCGTTTTGAAAAACTTTAAGCATTTCTTTGCCTTGAGGAACAACTGCAACCGATTTGGGCAGATAAGTGTATGCTTTTTTGTCTTTCGAAATGAGGCTGCCTACAAAAGGAATGAAGTAACGGGAATATAAATTGTAGAATTGTTTTAACGGGAATTTTTGCGGAGTAGATAATTCTATGACCATCAATATGCCTTCAGGTGCCAGTACCCGGTACATTTCGCTGAAACCTTTGTCGAGATTTTCGAAGTTACGTACTCCGTAAGCGACGGTAATCGCGTTGAAGGTATTATCTTCGTAAGTAAGAGAAAGACAGTCTTGGCATTCGAATTTCATATCTCGTTCGAATCCGTATTTTTTTGTTTTTTCCCGTGCAATTTCCAACATACCCTCCGAAATATCGGCTCCTATGATTTTTTCGGGACGGAGGGAACGGTTGAGTAAAAATGCCAGATCACCGGTACCGGTCGCTATATCGAGGATATATTGAGGGGCGTACGAACAAAGTATCTTTACAGCTTCTTTTCTCCAGCGGCGGTCGATCCCGAAAGTCATGATTCGGTTGAGTTTATCGTATGCCGGGGCGATCGAGTCGAACATTTTTCGTACCTGAGTACTTTTGCTTTCGCTCTCGTTATAAGGAAGTATATTCTCTGTTTTGTACTTATTCATGATCGGCAATAACGGGTTATTGGGTGAAAAAGCAGGAGTGCAATCATACAAGGTTACACTCCTGCATGGGATATTTTATTTTCTGTTGTTCAGGAATTCAGTTACATTATTTTCGATACGTGCGGCAAGATTGTTGCCGTCTGCTTTTGTGAATTTTTCACCTACGATGTGTTCGTATAATTCGATATAACGATCCGAAACGCTATTGCAATATGCTTCGGTCATTTCAGGAACTTTTTGTCCGTCTTTTCCCTGGAATCCGTTTTGTATGAGCCATTGGCGAACAAATTCTTTCGATAACTGACGTTGTTCCTCCCCTTTTGCTAGTCGTTCTTCATATCCGTCTGCGTAAAAGTAACGAGAAGAATCGGGAGTGTGTATTTCGTCGATGAGAATTATTTTTCCGTCTTTTTTCCCGAACTCATATTTGGTATCTACAAGAATGAGTCCTTTTTCTGCAGCCATCTCGGTACCTCTTTTAAAAAGGGCTTGTGTATATTTTTCGAGCTGTTCGTAATCTTCTTTCGATACGAGACCCTGGGCGATGATTTCTTCCTTAGAGATATTTTCATCATGACCGGCATCAGCTTTGGTAGTCGGTGTTACGATCGGGGTCGGAAACTTCTGGTTTTCAATCATACCATCGGGTAAAGTAATACCGCAAAGTGTTCTTTCTCCGGCCTTGTATGCGCGCCAGGCACTCCCGGTGAGGTATCCGCGGATCACCATTTCAACTTTAAAAGGTTCGCACCGTACACCTATGGTTACCATAGGATCGGGAACGGCAATCTTCCAGTTAGGAACGATATCGGTTGTCGCATCGAGGAATTTAGACGCGATTTGATTCAGTACTTGTCCTTTATAAGGGATACCTTCGGGCAAAATAACATCGAAGGCCGAAATACGATCGGTGGCTACCATTACCAGTAATTCGTTATCGATGTTATATACATCGCGTACTTTTCCGTGATAAACTCCCACCTGTCCCGGGAAGTTGAAATCTGTTCTTATTAAAGCATTTTTCATTTCTGTAATACTTATATTGTGTTTAAAATTTATGAGATCCTTTACTTTTTGCTTTATATAGTACTACTTATCGCTACTGTCTTGTTCTGTCTTTGTGCGAGAGTCTTTGTCTGTTTTGTTCCGGCGTATTTCCTTTTGTTTTTCGTCGAAACGTTCATAAGCTTCTACAATATGCTGTACGAGTTTATGGCGTACGATATCTTTTTTGCTGAACTCTATTTTACCGATGCCCTGTACTCCTTTCAGAATGTGAATGGCCTGTACCAATCCCGAAACCTGAGATGTGGGAAGATCGATTTGGGTCATGTCTCCGGTAATGATCATTTTAGCGTTCGTTCCCAGTCGGGTCATAAACATTTTTATCTGGTGGGGTGTGGTATTTTGCGCTTCATCGAGGATGATTACGGCATCGTTAAGTGTACGCCCTCTCATAAAGGCCAACGGGGCGATCTGTATTACATTTCCTTCCATATATTCTTTCAGTTTAGCCGAAGGAATCATATCCTGTAATGCGTCGTACAACGGTTGTAGGTAAGGGTCTATTTTTTCTTTCATATCTCCGGGAAGAAATCCCAGTTTTTCTCCGGCTTCTACCGCCGGCCGGCTTAATATGATTTTTTTTACCTCTTTGTTTTTCAGTGCTTTTACCGCTAAAGCGATGGCGACATATGTTTTGCCCGATCCTGCGGGCCCCAGTGCAAAAACAAGATCGTTATCCCGGAATGCATTTACGAGTTTCTGTTGATTTTCGTTGCGGCTAACGATAGATTTTCCGTTAACTCCGTGTATAATGAGGTTTTCTTGTTTAATCTCTGTAGGGGTATCTCCTTTTATAATATCGATAATGACTTCTTCATTGAGAATATTGTATTCGGCGCAGTATTTCTCGAGTTCTTTGATCTTTTGTTCGAATACGGCGGTTTCGTTTTCATCACCGATGACTTTAATGACGTGACCTCGTGCGGCGAGACGAAGTTTGGGAAATAAGTTTTTGATGAGTTGCATATTGGAATTATTTATTCCGTAAAATACAACCGGGTCGATATTGTCTAAAATTATTATTCTTTCAATCATTCGCGATGGAAACCAATATTCTTATATCTATTTATTATTCAATTTATTATCAGGATACAGACCTTTCTCAGGATCTTCATGGCAAAGGTAATCATTATGGTTTATAAAATGCATTTTTCGACAAAATAAAATAATTTCCGGCGATTGCTTTTCCGGATAAAAGACCTCCCCGGCATTTATAAATAAAATAAATACCGGGGAGGTAAAAAAAGAGGGCTTTCATTTTAGAAAATACTCCAGGCGACGGTGAGACCGGCCATTACGATAGCAACCATGCTCATGAGTTTAATGAGTATATTGAGGCTGGGTCCGGCCGTATCTTTAAACGGGTCACCCACCGTGTCACCCACGACTGCTGCATGATGAACCTCGCTCCCTTTCCCTCCGAAATTACCTTCTTCGACGTATTTTTTCGCATTGTCCCAGGCTCCTCCGGCATTTGCCATGAAAATAGCCAGTACAAAACCCGACGAAAGACCGCCGATGAGCAATCCGATTACTCCCGGAACACCGAAAACAAGTCCGGTAAATATAGGTGCAATAATGGCCAGTAGAGAAGGAAATACCATTTCTTTTTGCGCTCCTTTGGTCGATATGGCCACGCAGCGGGCATAATCGGGTTCTTGTTGGCCGGTAAGAATTCCCTTTATTTCTCTGAACTGCCTTCGCACTTCATCTACCATATGTCCGGCGGCACGGCCTACCGCATTCATGGTGAGACCACAGAATAAGAAAGCCATCATGGCCCCGATAAACATACCGGAGAGTACCTTTGGATTCATCAGAGTTACGTCGTAATAATACATAAAATCGGTAAATCCGGCGTTGTGTATGTCGATAATCGTACCGTTGCTTGTCGTCAGAACGGTTTCACCCATACGGGTCAGTCCGATACGTATTTCTTCAACGTAGGAGGCCAGCAAAGCGAGTCCGGTAAGCGCTGCCGAACCTATTGCAAATCCTTTTCCGGTGGCTGCGGTTGTATTGCCCAATGAATCGAGGGCGTCGGTGCGTTTACGTACTTCTTCTCCGAGTCCGCTCATTTCAGCGTTGCCTCCGGCGTTATCGGCAATAGGACCGTAAGCGTCGGTTGCCAGCGTTATTCCGAGAGTAGACAACATACCCACGGCGGCGATACCGATTCCGTAAAGACCCATCGATACATTGGTGAAATCGAATCCGGCAGCAATCCAGAATGAAAGGATAATGCCTGCAACTACTGCCAGTACGGGAATCGTTGTAGAAACCATTCCTAATCCGATTCCCGATATGATAACTGTAGCCGGGCCGGTTTCTCCGCTCTTGGATAGTTTTTGTGTAGGTTTATAAGATTGCGATGTGTAATATTCGGTAGAACGACCTATAATCACACCTACGAGTAATCCGATAATAACAGCGCAGGATATATTTATCCAGTTATCGAGTTGCAACGCCCAAAGAATACCGAAAGTAGCCAATATAATGAGTATAGAACTCAAATTGGTCCCGAATGAGAGGGAGCGAAGTAACTCTTTTATTCCGGCATTTTCTTTGGTACGAACCGAAAATATGCCGATGATCGAAAGCAGAATCCCTACTGCGGCAATCAGCATGGGTGCTATTACCGCTTTAAATTGCAGGGTAATGTCGTCTGTCCCGATGTAGGCGGCTGCTCCCAAAGCCGCTGTCGCTAATATAGATCCGCAGTAAGATTCGTATAAATCGGCGCCCATACCGGCTACATCTCCTACATTGTCACCTACGTTATCGGCGATCGTGGCCGGGTTGCGGGGATCGTCTTCCGGAATGCCGGCTTCTACTTTACCTACCAGATCGGCACCCACATCAGCCGCTTTCGTATAAATACCGCCGCCGACACGTGCGAACAAAGCTTGTGTCGATGCCCCCATTCCGAAGGTAAGCATCGTTGTAGTGATAATACAAAGTTTGGCCGACGGATTGAGTATATCATCGGGAATAGCTGCGTTGAGAATCAAATACCAGAACGATATGTCGAGCAGACCCAGACCAACGACGACAAGTCCCATCACCGCACCGCTTCGGAATGCGATGCGTAATCCTTTATTCAATGAGGTGCGGGCGGCGTTTGCCGTACGGGCAGATGCGTAAGTCGCCGTTTTCATTCCCAAAAATCCGGATAATCCCGAAAAGAAACCTCCGGTGAGGAATGCGATGGGAACCCAGGAATTTTGCAGATTAAAACCGTAAGCGAGAATAGAGAAAAAAGCGACTAATCCTAAGAATACGAGTCCTACGATTTTATATTGCTGTTTAAGATAAGACATAGCTCCTTTTCGTACATGGGAGGCTATGGTTTGCATTGTAGCCGTACCTTCACTTTCTTTCATCATCTGATGATAAAAATACCATGCTAATAATAATGCCAATATAGAGGCTGAAGGAACCAGCCAGAACAGAATATTCTCCATAGAATTTTTTATTTAAAGTTAATTGCCTAAATGTACTGATTTGATGTCAGAAACCGTTTTTTGAAATGTGAAAATTTAGTAAGTAATCGTTAAATTCTGCTGATAAATATATTTTTATCGAAATGAATATGTGCTTTCTCCTCTGTCCTCCTGAGGCTGGGCCGATGAATCCCCTGAAGTGAGCACCAAAAGCAATATCGACCAGACAATTAATGTA
>NZ_JANDHW010000022.1 GCF_024330105.1 Coprobacter tertius | reverse complement strand
TCGCACAAACAATTTTAATAGAAAACAGGATACAATATTTTAAAATACATTAATTATGTCGTTATCCCGTGTCATTCTGAACGTAAGTGAAGGCCCTCCAATGGCATTCACCTCGGGTAATTACCCTACTCCTGCTACTATGGCATCTGGCAATTGCCCCAACGTCGCTATCGCCCAGGTGACAGGGAATAGAGGATGTTTTGCTATCGCTCAACACGACAAAGGCAAAGTAAAGGATGGCAAGGGGAGGTCGCCCCGGGAAATCACCCTTTCGCTCATTTGAGAACCCACGCTTCGGTAAAATCCTATTTTACAGCCGAAATCGTATCCCGAACCTTTCGGGAAGAAGTTTCCTCGACAGCATACTCATCGATATGCACCATCCCCCCCATCGAAACCGACGTATTTCTGTAAATCATTCCACCCGGACGAGATACACGGCCCGAAAAATGAAATTCCCGGCATCCGGTTTCTTCCGCCAGCCGCTTTATATTCCCGGCATTCACCCCCGACCCCGGCATAATAATAATACGATCTCCAGCTCTTCCGGCCAAATCCCGGATGAGCCCGATTCCCTCTTCAGCCGTTTGTCGTCCACCTGAAGTAAGAATGCGCTTACAACCCAGTGAAATTATTTTTTCTAAAGCATCGAAAGGGTCGCGAACCATATCGAAAGCCCGGTGAAAAGTGACCGGAAGAGAACCTGCCGCAACCATCAGAGTTTTCATGGCTGCCATATCGACCTCTCCCCCGGGAGTCAGTACCCCGAAGACAAGGCCATCGGCTCCCAAGGAACGAGCCGCAAAGATATCTTCACACATGACATCCAGTTCGGCACCTGAATATAAAAAATCTCCTCCCCGCGGGCGTATTATGACGTTTAACCGTATTCCCTCAACGGCCTTCGCCCGTTTTATCATACCGTAAGAGGGAGTGGTACCGCCCTCGGGCATTCCGGCACATAACTCGACACGTTGCGCTCCTCCTTCAAGAGCCGCTACTACGCTACCGACCGAATTAGCGCAAACTTCGAATATATAATCTTTTTTCATTTTTTCGGTTTGGCTTTAAAACTATATTAATGAATTTACAAAAGTATAATAACTTCTTTTTTTAACATATAATTTTCAAAATAAAATGGCGCCTTCTCGATGAACAATAAATTTAGATATATATAAATAAATATATTAAGAAAAAAATCGGGCTTTAAGATTTTATTCTTATTTTTGCCCTGTTATTATATTTAAACAACACAGCGGTTATTTTAATAAATTTATCAAAAACAAAAAATTGAAGGTGGATAAAGGGATTAGAAAATTAAAAAAGACGCTTCAGCTATGCCTGACTGCGTCTCTCGTCATTATCGGTAACTCGTGTATTGATAATAAGTATAATTTAGATCAGGACATTTCTTTAACCGTCGAAGTGGGTTCGGGACTCGGATTTCCACTGGGATCGACGGAAGAAAAATTATTGAAAGACCTGATTTCGGAAGAAGATGTAGACGGCCTCATCGAAGGCGACGAATATTCGATACAGAAAAGCGATGTTTTTAATTCTACCATCGAACCCCAGCATGTATCGATCGACGGGATTAATCAGACAGTAGATTTCAATATCGAATTTTCAGATCTGGTCATCGACCCGATTACTGTCGAAGCCAACCATAAAGAGGCGTCGCTAAAATCGGATAATCCGATCGAAAATGTCGACCTATCGCCGAATGCAGCCAGCGATCAGAGTATTTCTGTTACACACGGAAGCGTTCCGCAAGTGAGCGACTTACCCGCTATCGATATTCACCCGACCGGAACCAACCCCTTTGTTCTGAATATAAATTCGGTGAGTTGCCCCGAAGAAATAACGAGCGTACAGAAAATATTATTTGCCAAGGGAAATAACGCACAAATTAAAATCGATGTAAAACGACTGAAAAACGACCTGAAACTTTCGGAAATCAATCTGCAAGTTATCGATTTTACAGTCACCTTTCCTGCTGCTTTCAAACTAAGCGGGACAACCGCAAACGGAATGCAGATTTCGGGAAATAAATTGATTATTTCGGGAACTACCTTAACTGACGATCGTATTTACACATTCAATATCGATTCTTACACCAAAAATATTCCCAATAACAACGGTAGTACGCCCCAAATATCTGAAAACATTACTTATTCGCTAACGGCAAAAGTTTCGGGAAAAATGACTCAGGCACTCGATGCCGGCAGCGCCCGCTTAGGCCTCTCGTTTTCTTTCGCTCCCGATAAGAAAGACATGGATATACTGGCCGAAATAGGTACGGTTAATATCGACATGCCCGAAACGATGATAGAGAATAAAGTAGATATAACCAACATCCCGAAAGAAATAGAGAAAATAAAAACGGTTACCTTCGAGTCGACCTCTACAATTTCGTTCTCGATAAACAACATAGACCTGAAAGGGCTACAACCGAAAAACGGCGAAAATCTGCTGTTGCAATTGCCCCAAAACCTGACATTTGAGCCGACAAGCGGACTGAATACATCGAACAACATTTTATCTATCCCTACCACCTCGATAGCGAACAGCAACCAATATACGAAAACACTCACCGTAAAATCGGCCGATTTTACGTCTTACCCACTGGTAAGCGACCCGGTAACGGGGAAAAAACATACCTCGTTTACTATACAAATGGGATTGAAACCGTCGAAACTGACACTATCCGGTGAAGCCGGGAAAACGGTATCGGTAAACGACCTGCTCAGCTATAACAACGGGCAGACAATTAGCGTTATCATAAACCCGACCACCCTTACGGTAAAAGACGCCGAAGTGGAATCGGGCGAATTCGTTTCGGAAGTAAAAGATGAAAAAGTAACTTTCAGCGTTTCGGCAGAAGCCAAAGAAATTAAAAAACTGAATACCGTAACCTTTACCCAGCCGGTAACCGCCAAACTGAGTGTAAATATAAAAAATATTACGGCCGAAGCCGGACAATTACATTTTAGCAGTTATACCATCAATTTCCCGAAATTTATAAAATTCGACCCGTCGACCGGTGTAAACGCAAACAACCAGTTGATACTGAATGACGTTATCGGTTATAAAGACGGCAATACCTCGTCGAAAGAAAGAGTGTATACCAAAGACCTGTTGATAAACAGTCTCGATTTCGACGGATATTCCGACTTTATCAATAACGGCCAAATCTCCCTCAACGAGGAGGTAACCATGAATGGCAACGTCGTCGTATCGAAGGGAGGAACGATAGGACTCGACGACTTGAAAAATATAAGCGTTACGGCTACGATGAACGTACCCGACATGGTGGTAAAAGAAGTTACGGGAGTTGTAGACCAAAGCGTAGACCCGCAACATGAAAAAGTGGATCTTTCTGATCTGACCGAATACCTGAAAGAAGGATCGGTTCTCGATCTGCAACCGGGATCATATGTAACCCTCGATGTGAAAAACCCGATCGGTATTCCCATAAAATTGGGTCAGCTCGTCGTATCCTCGAAAAAGAACAATCAGATACTCGAAACCCTTAACCTCGCACCCGGCAGCAACCTCATTATCGGGGCCGGCGACGGAAGCGAAGAAGGGACCGAATCGAAATTCTGGCTCTCTGAAACCGACAATCACGCCGAAGGATACCAATGGATAGGAATTACCAACGATCTGGTAAAATTATTGAAGGAAGTTCCCGACAGCCTGGTCATCGACATAAAAGATATCTCTGCCTCGGAAACCGATGCACAGGGAAATCCGGTGATACATAAAGTAGATATACAGCGCAATTATAATGTGGATATAAAATACAACGTGGTTGTTCCTCTGGCATTGGGCAAAGACTTAAATATCGTTTATACCGATACGATAAAAGATATTCATAAAGATCTCGAAGATATAACCGACAATGTAAACATAAAAGAACTCGATTTGTATGTCGATATAGAAACCAGCCTGCCTATGGAACTTAAACTCGAAGTAAATCCTTTAGGTATCGGTTCGGAACATAAGCTGGACGGCCTTGTATTAGAAATCGGAGACGAAGGAAAAATACAAGCCGGGAATTATGATCCGGAAACAAAACAAACCACCAAAAGGGTAACATCGATCCCCATCCATGTTTACGATAAAGGAGATTATCTGAAAGAACTCGACGGTTTGGAACTGATCATAAACGGATATTTACCGAAAGGAGAATCTACTTACGCCGGAGCACCTTTACGGCCGACCCAATCGATAAAAGCGAAAGTCAGAGTAAAATTACCGAAAGGCGTAGAAGTAGATATAGATAAATTATAACAAAACAGTAACAAGAAAAAGCTATGAAACAATATAAAATGAGAAGTAGTATTATCACTTTTATCCTGCTACTGACAACAATAAGTATCGGGGCTCAAAACCTGCACTCGTCTTATTTTCTCGAACGGATGCCTTATCGACACAGACTAAACCCGGCATTGATAAACGATTACGGATATTTCAGTTTTCCGATATTGGGCAATATTGCCGTCGGACTTAATTCGAATATCGGAATCTCTACATTTCTGTACCCTTCACTAACCAAGCCGAATGAATTGAATACATTTCTTCATCCCGACGTAGATTTCAATAAATTCGAGAAGAAACTGAAAAATATGAACCAGATCGAACCGAATTTTGAAATCACGATTCTGTCTTTCGGCTTTTTTGCTTTCAACGGATTTAATACCTTCGACCTGTCGGTACGATCTACCAACCAGATATTTCTCCCAAAAGATTTCTTTACCTTCCTGAAACTGGGACAAACAGGAGATGCTACCGAATACAATATCTCGGATATGTCGATTAAAAGCAATACTTTCGCCCAACTGGCTTTGGGACACGCACACGAAATAAATGATAAACTGACCATCGGGGCTAAACTGAAATTTTTAGTCGGGGGTGCTAATATAGACGCCAAAATAGATAAAATGAATATTTTATTGAGCGATAATAAATGGTATATACGCAGTTACGGACAAGCCGATGTATCGATGGCAGGAGCCAGTCTGAAAGTAAATAACAAGGGGGAAATCGATGGATTCGATTTAGACACCCCGGGTATCGGAGGTTTTGGCGGTGCAGTAGATTTGGGCGCCACCTATAAATTACTGGATAACCTGACACTGTCGATGGCGTTGACCGATATCGGATTTATTCGCTGGAACAATAATTTGAGAGGTGTTACTCCCGATAAAGAATTTATATTCGAAGGATTCGAACATATCGGAGCGGAAGACGGCCCGAACGGAGACAACGCTTTCGATGATGAGACAGACAAATTTACCGATGATTTGGAAGCTCTCGCTAAATTTAATAAAGCCGACGCCCCTGCAGCACGAAATACGATGCTGTACACGACAATGAACATAGGTGCGGAATACGGAATTCTGAACAACAAAATATCTTTCGGTCTTTTGTCTTCTACCCGCTTCTCGACCCCGAAGGTGTGGACCGAATTGATGGGAACCGTGAACTTTCGACCGGCTCGGTGGTTTATGGCCGCTGTAAACGGTTCGGTCTCGAACATGGGATGCGCCTGGGGAGCTGTCATTAATTTGTGTCCGAGAGGATTTAACCTTTTTATCGGTACCGACTATATGATTACCCGTGTCAATTCCTGGTTTATACCGGTAGACCGGGCTAATTTCAATATTAATTTCGGTATCAACTTCCCGATGTCACTGAATCCTAAATTAAAAAATAAGACCGTTTATAAACCGGTTCCTTATTAATTCTTTAAATACGACAAAAAACGGGGATGAGAAAAAATTTCTCATCCCCGTTTTTCATAATATAGCCTTTAATAAAAAATACGGTTTACCGGAATTTCGATTTCCCCAAAGGAAATCATCGCATTAAACAAAGAGATACATTTATAATCACGAATACGCATTACCGAGATATCAGCCTCTCGCAATCGGTTCCTGTCGAGCAAAAAAGCCCGTTGCGTTCCTTTTAACAAAGGATTGCGAGGAGTCACCCAATTACTTCCGTCATAAAGAGCGACATTACAAAAAGACGTATCGGTCAGCAATCCGTTTTTAACGATAAGAATATCATCCGTTTCACCCCGCAATGCAAATAACCTGTCGATCGATTTGCGATCGATACATTTATACCGATAATCCACATCATCGTTTATAACCAGTCTCAGACTTTCGATACAAGGAAGCTGATAAGGTAAATATTCTATTTTTTCCACCTTTTCCCGGTAGAGAATACGGCATTTCGTACGTTCTTTATAAATAGACAAATCCGAGAAATAATAACGAATATCCTCCTCTACCGAAAAAGCACCGAAAAGCGTTGCCCGGGTATCGTTCATACGCCGGTTATGGTACTCGATATTCCATACTTTACCATCCTGTATCCGTAAGGTTTCTACAAATAGGCACATATATTTTTTGTTTCATTTCATTATATTCCGCCTCGGCTCTACTTTTAGCCGTTATACCGCCCCCGCTTTTAAACAGAAAGCCGGTTTCCCTTATCTCCATAAAACGTATCATTACCGCACTATCGAGATCGAAACCATCGAAATAACCCATCACGCCGGTATAAAATCCCCGGGGACAAGTTTCTGCCTCGGCAATAATCTCCATCGTTTTCTTTTTGGGAGCACCTGTAATAGAACCAGCCGGCAACAGACTGAATAAAATATCTCCCAACCTCTCGTTATAATAACCCTCCAACCTGCCTTTAATTTCGGAACTTACTTGTAATAAATCTCCATTCGAAGTATTTACAAGGTCGATATACCGATAACGGGAAACTTCTACTTGTGTAGCGACACGACTCAAATCATTTCGGATAAGATCTACAATCGTAGCATGCTCGGCACTTTCTTTGACATCCCCCAGAATACGTTCGCGCGCATTGGGAAGAGAAGCGTCGATCGTTCCCTTCATCGGGTATGAAGAGATCATACCGTTTTGGATACGAACAAAAGTCTCCGGTGAAAAAACCACAAAACGCCCTTTTATATACAACTTATAAGGTGCCTTGGAACGGTAAAATATTTCATTCGCCGAAAGATTGCATTGTACGGGCGTAGCACAAGTAAGGTTCGTTAAAAAAGAATTCCCCCGCAACAAATTCCTGTGTACGATATCGAACGAACGTTTATAACGAACAAACGATACGGGACGGGCAATAAGAACTGGAGAAACATAATTACGCTTTACTATGGCCCGGGTATTCGTATTACCGCCAAAATCATATAAAACGTCCTCCGTTCTATTCAATTCGGCAACCGGGAAAAGGTAAGCTTCCTGCATATCGTATGAGATAGCAAAAAGAAAAGGCGAACGCATTTTCCCATACCTATTCATACAGTCGATAATATCTCCGGTACGGTTTAGATACATAAAATCTTTTAAAATGAATGACAAAGATACGAAAAAGGCCGACTGTTTAAAGCCGGCCTTCTATAGAGAAAAGAGTAATAATTAGCAATCTATTTTGTTATTGCTTCCCAAAACATTTTCGATTTTGTGTTTGTACAACTTCTTCATGTTTTCACGAGCCGGGCCCAAATATTTACGCGGGTCGAATTCGGCAGGTTTGGTAGCAAATACTTCGCGAATAGCAGCTGTCATTGCCAAACGGCTGTCAGAATCGATATTGATTTTGCAAACAGCCGATTTAGCAGCTTTGCGCAATTCTTCTTCGGGAATACCGATAGCGTCTTTTAATGCACCACCGTATTTATTGATTGTTTCCACTTCTTCCTGAGGTACAGAAGATGAACCGTGAAGAACGATAGGGAATCCCGGAAGTTCTTTTTCTACGCCTTCCAATACATCGAAACGCAAGGGAGGAGGCACCAAACGACCGTTGGCATCGCGAGTACATTGTTCGGGTTTGAATTTATTTGCACCATGAGAAGTACCGATAGAAATAGCCAAGCTATCTACACCCGTTTTGGTTACGAAATCAACTACTTCTTCGGGTTTAGTATAAGTGTGTTCTTCAGCGCTTACTTCGTCTTCAACACCGGCCAATACACCTAATTCACCTTCTACGGTTACATCGAACTGATGAGCATATTCTACGACTTTCTTGGTAAGAGCTACGTTTTCATCATAAGGAAGATGAGAACCGTCGATCATTACAGAAGAGAATCCCATATCGACACAAGATTTGCAAAGTTCGAAAGAATCGCCATGATCGAGATGGAGTACGATCTGAGGATGCGCACAACCCAATTCTTTTGCATATTCTACAGCACCTTCGGCCATGTAACGGAGAAGCGTTTGATTGGCATACTGACGGGCGCCTTTCGATACCTGAAGGATCACCGGAGATTTAGTTTCCACTGCAGCCTGAATAATAGCCTGCAACTGTTCCATGTTATTGAAGTTAAAAGCCGGAATAGCATATCCACCTTTGATAGCCTTAGCAAACATTTCTTTGGTGTTTACCAGGCCTAAATCTTTGTAACTAACCATTTTGTTCGATATTATTGCGTTAATAAATAAAAACTATGCAAAGGTAAGAATTTTATGTTTAAAAACACTATGGGGAATACGAAAAAACATTGTTTTCTCTTGCTCGGCGTTAAGCATGTATATCCATACATCTTATAAAAAATATGTTTTTGGGGCAACTCCTTTTTCCTTTCGTTTTTTATGTATATTTTTGTAGCTTGCAATTGAGTTACAACATATTGCATAAATATACATTTTTTGATCCTGATAAAATTAACGATTAAAAAAACTGTAATTCAGTAGTTTTAAGCAATGAGAAGATGGCGTGTTGAAGATTCGGCCGAACTTTACAATATCAATGGTTGGGGGCTGAAATATTTTGCAATTAATGAAAAAGGACATGTGACCGTAACTCCGCGCGAAGGAAGCGATTCGGTCGATCTGAAAGTGCTAATGGACGAGTTGCAAGTACGTGACGTGACTTCTCCCGTATTGGTGCGTTTTCCTGATATTCTCGATAACCGGATCGAAAAAATATCGAAATGTTTCCAGCAAGCTGCTGAAGAATACGGATATACTTCGCAAAATTTTATTATTTACCCGATTAAGGTAAATCAGATGCGCCCCGTTGTGGAAGAGATCGTAAGTCACGGAAAAAAATTCAACATCGGCTTGGAAGCCGGTTCCAAGCCTGAACTCCATGCCGTACTGGCAATCAATATCGACCAAAACTCCCTGATCATCTGCAACGGTTATAAAGACGAAAATTATATCGAACTGGCTTTGCTTGCACAGAAAATGGGGCGCCGTATATTTCTTGTCGTAGAAAAGCTAAACGAACTGAAACTAATCGCTTCGATTGCAAAACGATTGAAAATAAGGCCCAATGTAGGGATACGGATAAAACTGGCCAGTTCGGGCAGCGGAAAATGGGAAGAATCGGGAGGCGACGTCAGCAAATTCGGACTAAACTCGAGCGAATTACTCGAAGCACTCGATATTCTCGAAAAAAACAAAATGACAGACTGTCTCCGGTTGATACATTTCCACATCGGCAGCCAGGTTACTAAAATACGCCGTATCAAAAATGCCCTGCGTGAAGCTTCGCAATTTTATGTGCAACTGCGCGGTATGGGATACAACATCGACTTTGTAGATATAGGAGGAGGTCTCGGAGTCGATTACGACGGTACCCGTTCTTCCAGTAGCGAAAGCAGCATGAACTATTCTATACAGGAATATGTAAACGACTCTATTTCGGCATTGGTAGATGCCTGTACTAAGAACGATCTTCCTCAGCCTAATATTATTACAGAATCGGGCCGGTCGCTTACTGCACATCATTCGGTACTTATTTTCGAAGTGCTGGAAACAACGACTTTACCTTCCTGGGACGAAAATGAAGATATTACCGACGAAGACCATGAACTGGTACGGGAATTATATAAAATATGGGAAACTATCAATCAACCGCGTCTGATAGAATCCTGGCACGACGCATTGCAAATACGCGAAGAAGCACTCGACTTATTCGGGCTGGGAATGCTCGACCTGCGTACCCGTGCACAGATAGAACGATTGTTCTGGTCGGTAGCAAGAGAAGTATACAGCATTGCATCGGAAATAAAACACTCTCCCGAAGAATTAAAGAAAATATCGAAAATGCTACCCGATAAATATTTCTGTAATTTTTCGTTATTCCAGTCGTTACCCGACTCATGGGCTATCGACCAGATATTCCCTATTATGCCGATCGGACGCCTCGATGAGAAACCGGATCGAACAGCTACCATTCAGGATATTACCTGTGACTCGGACGGAAAAATCGATAATTTTATTTCTACCCGTAGTTTCAACTACCATTTGCCGGTACACTCGCTCAATAATAAAGAACCCTATTATATAGGCGTATTTCTCGTAGGAGCTTATCAGGAAATACTGGGTGATATGCACAATCTTTTCGGCGACACCAATGCTGTGCATGTAAGCGTTTACAAAGATCATTACGAAATAGATCAGATAATCGACGGCGAAACCGTAGCCGAAGTCCTCGATTATGTACAGTTCAGTCCCAAAAAGCTGGTACGCAGCGTAGAAACATGGGTAACGACTTCGATGAAAGAAGGAGTTATTACCCCCGAAGAAGGCCGCGAATTTTTATCGAATTATCGTTCGGGACTTTACGGTTATACTTATCTTGAAAAAGATTAAATATAACAACCGTGTCGCACCGCTATTTTTTATATTCGGCTTATGACGGTTCCGGTTATCACGGTTGGCAAGTACAACCTAACGGTATTACGGTACAGCAAAGAATCGAAGAATCTCTATCGACTCTGTTGCGTCGCGAAACACCGATAACCGGTGCCGGACGTACCGATACCGGTGTACACGCTAAACTCATGGCAGCTCACTTCGATACCGAAGAACCAGTAAACGATGCGAACGCATTATGTAACAAATTAAACCGAATTTTACCGCCCGACATATCTATTTATAGAATCGTCCCTGTACGGGAAGATGCACATGCCCGTTTCGATGCCATATCCCGCACCTACCGGTATTATATTACCGACAGAAAAAATCCGTTCGACAACCGGTATGCCTGGAGAATTCATGGAAAGCTCGACTTCGAGGAAATGAATAAGGCGGCCCTGAAATTATTCGATTACACCGATTTTACCAGTTTCAGTAAACTACATACCGATGTAAAAACGAACAATTGTCGTATAATGCAGGCAAAATGGGAAAAAGAAGGTGAACTGTATGCTTTTACAATACAAGCCGACCGTTTTTTAAGAAATATGGTACGGGCCATAGTAGGGACTGTGATCGATGTCGGACGCAGGAAATTGTCGGTACAGGAGTTCTGTCGGATCATAGAACAAAAAGACCGGTGTAAAGCCGGAACTTCTGCTCCGGCAAACGCTTTATTCCTTTGTGATATTTCTTATCCGGATACTATATTTATATAAATAACTTTTTATCGGAGAGCTACGATTACAGGAAATCGATCTGAACTACACGGGGTGAAAATACCGATCGATAACAAAAAAATCGTACTTTTGCTGCTGCTTTATACAAAACTGATCTATCGAACAACAATATGTGGTTAACTTTGGCTTTTATCTCGGCCGCATTGCTGGGAATGTACGAAGTATTTAAAAAAGCGGCTCTGGACAGGAATGCCGTCATACCGGTACTTTTTCTCAATACGGTATTCTGCAGCCTGATTTTTCTCCCGTTAATCGTTTTGTCTTATGCTTTTCCTGAAACGATACAGCACAGCATACTGTATGTTCCGAAAGTACCTTTCACGACACATCTGTATATCATTCTAAAAGCCGTTATCGTATTATCATCATGGATTTTCGCCTATTTCGCCATGAAACATTTACCGATAACAATTGCTGCTACAATAAAAGCATCCCAGCCCGTTCTCACCCTGTTGGGTGCTCTACTGATATTCGGAGAACGACTTAATCTATACCAATGGATCGGAGTAAGTTTGTCCATACTGTCGTTTTTTTTACTTTCATCGGCCGGCCGGAAAGAAGGGATACGCTTCTCTCATAATATATGGATATGGTTTATCGTTCTGGCTACTATCACAGGATCGGTCAGCGGGTTATACGATAAATACCTGATGAGCCGTTTCGACCGGATGACCGTACAGGTATGGTATAATTATTACCAAATGGGAATTATGTTTATTATTCTGATGTTTTTATGGTATCCCAAAAGAAAACAGACGACACCCTTCCGTTGGAGAAACAGCATATTCTTTATTTCATTATTTCTCGTTGCTGCCGATTTCGTATATTTTTATGCCCTGAGTTATCCCGACTCTATGATTTCTATTGTTTCTATGGTGAGACGCAGCGGAGTAATCGTGAGTTTCACGGCAGGTGTTTTTTTCTTTAAAGAAAAAAATATCCGCAGGAAAGCAATCGACCTCGTTCTGGTACTTATCGGTATGTATTTTCTCTATCTGGGTACCAAATGATTTTTATATGACCGTTTAACAGGCTTCCACAAAACTTTCTCGAAAATTTTTTATTTGCTTTTTATCATTATCTTTGTCATACCGAAAATAAAATTACCGTATATATGCGTAAAATATTTATTTTTATCTGTATTGTATTTCTGACTCTTTCTGCCGAAGCGCAAAGAGTTGCTTCTTTCTTTTATGTTATGCCCGAAGAATTAATTCCACAATTGGAAACAAATCGTAGAAAAGACATAATAGATTTATACAAACACGATAAAAAAGGAGGAGTTACCAATTCGTTGGGAGGAAAATCGGATGTTATCGAATTATCGGAAAATTATCTGGAAGTAGGAATGTCCGCATCTTCGACCCTACAAATAAAACTACTCCCCTGGCAACAAAAGGATACTACCGGTACTATTATTACCGTTATACGTACCGTCTGTGCTCCGGCATGCAATAGTACGATAGAATTTTACGACACCAATTGGACACGGTTAAAAACCGAGGATTTTATAAGTCTGCCAACAGACAAAATGATGTTCAAGTCTGAATCGGCTGATTCCGTTTCGGTAAAAAAAGCGTTACAACTTATCGATATTTCACTAATGCGTTACGACCTTGCACTGGGAAACGATGACTTGCAATTTACAACGACCATTGGCGATTATATGCCCGAAGAATATTATAAACAAATAAAACCGCTTTTAAGAGAAAGCCCTTTATTATATAAATGGAACGGAAAATGTTTCGTAATAAAAGAACAATAACGATTTTTCATAAAACAAAAAGTCCCGTAAGATAAAATGATCATCTTACGGGACTTTCTGTTTCAGCAAGGTTGATATTACATTTTTTCGGCCTTAAAACCGGCTTCATTTACCAAACGTACCACCACGGCGTCGGGTAAACCAGATGTAATCAACAATGTTTTATCGGGATTTTCGAGATCGATAGACCAATTTTCCACTTCCGGTTCATTATTTAATTTTTCCCCGATTTTTTGTACACAACCGCCACATTTAGCGTTTGTTTTAAATTTACTTGTCGTTTTCATATTACTTTATTTTAAAACCATCCTTATTTTTACTTTTTTCAGATTTTCATCCATTTCAACCGTAAACTATTAAGAACCACCGATACCGAAGAAAAAGCCATTGCCGCACTGGCCCACATGGGATTCAACAAAATGCCCCATATCGGATAGAGAATACCAGCAGCCACCGGAATACCGATAACATTATATATAAATGCCCAAAACAAATTTTCACGAATAATACGTACCGTTTGCCTCGATAACCGAATGGCCTGCGGAAGAAGCAACAAATCGGAATTAATGAGCGTAACCATTGCAACATCCATTGCAATATCCGTACCTTTCCCCATAGCGACACTTACATCAGCTCGAGCCAATGCCTGTGAATCATTAATTCCGTCGCCTACCATGGCTACGACTTTACCCTGAGTCTGCAAATTTTTTATATAATTCTCTTTCTCCTGAGGCAATACTTCAGCTTCATAATGTTCTATTTCCAGCTCTCCAGCGATAGAAACAGCCGTCTGCCGATTATCTCCCGTAAGCATGTGTACTTCGATCCCATTCTGTTTCAACAATTTTACCGCATTGCGGGAAGAGTCTTTTACCGGATCGGATATAGCAAAAATAGCCAGCAATTCATAACCCGATCCGAAATATACGGTACTTAAACCGGCCTGTTGCCACATTATACCATCGTGCAATAAAGTCGTATCGGAAATATACTTACGGGCCATGCGTTCACTCCCGGCCCAATACTCCCTGTCCTCTATTTTACCAGTCACTCCTTCTCCGGTAACGCTTTCGAAAGAAGAAAAAGTAGCAGGTACCGACACCGGATTACCGAGAAACTCGACAATAGCAGTTGCAAGAGGATGTTCGGAACGACGTTCCAATGTCAACAAAACATATTTATTTTCCGTATTATCCCCTGAATATATCCAGCTGACATGCGTAACCGTCGGTTTGCCTTGCGTAAGCGTTCCGGTTTTATCCAAAACGACACAATTTACACGACAAAGATTTTCGAGGGCAAAAGCATCTTTTATCAATATATGATTCTCGGCTGCTTTACCGATACCTACCATTAACGCAGTAGGAGTCGCTAACCCCAATGCACAAGGACAGGCAATTACGAGAACAGATACCGCAGCCAGTAAAGCATAAGAGAAATATCCCCCGCCACCCATTAAAAGCCATAAAACAAATGTAAGTAATGAGATACCCATTACGACCGGAACAAATATTCTGCTGATCTTATCGGCAATTCGTTGTACGGGTGCTTTGCTTCCTTGTGCGTCCTGCACCATGCGTACAATTTGAGCCAGCACCGTCTGGCTCCCTACCTGTGTAGCTTCGAGGACAAAAGCACCCTTCTGATTCAAAGTTCCGGCCAATACTTTGTCACCATCTTTCTTCATCACAGGTATCGGTTCTCCACTGATCATACTCTCATCGACATACGAATTGCCCTCCCGGACGATACCATCTACCGGAATTTTTTCTCCCGGTTTTACACTTACTTTGTCTGAAGGTTTTAAAGAAGCGATAGGAACATCTTTTTCGATACCGTCTTCTATAAGACGGGCTGTTTTAGGTTGTAGGCCCATTAATTTCTTTATGGCAGAAGAGGTATTGTTTTTCGCCCGTTCTTCCATAAGTTTTCCCAGTAATACAAAAGCAATAATCATCCCCGAAGCCTCATAATACACATGAGGTTCTATACCGCGCTGAATCCAAAAATCGGGATATATAGTATTAAATAAGCTGAAAAGAAAAGCGATAGAGGTACTTAAAGCAACTAAAGTATCCATATTAGCCGTACGATGACGGGCTTGTTTCCAGGCATTTTTAAAAAAAGCATCGCCACAAAAAAACAATATCGGAGAAGTTAGCAACAACATAATCCAGTTAACAATGGGGCCTCCGTGCATTGCCGACATGGAGATAACCATCAAAGGGATGGCTAACACCCAGGCCATTATCGTTTTAAATCGCATCAATCGAAAATGTTTCAGACGCAATTCTTCCGTTATTTCCTCAGCAGCTTCTTCTATCACCAGATCGTAACCCAATGACTGAACCGTTTTTTTCAATTGAGCCGGAGTAACAAACTTTTCATCGAATTCGACAGTTAGCGAATTCGACGCGAAATTAACATCGGCATTAGAAACACCTTTTACAGCTCTCACTCCTTTTTCTACATTTGCCGCGCATACAGCACAACTCATTTCCAGAACAGGGACCGTTATTTTTCTCATATCTTTATAACAAAATTATCCTTCAAACCGAAACCAAAGTTATAATAATAATTCTAAAAGATACTCGGCATCTAATTTTAAAATAGACAACACATTTAAAAACAAAGTCATTTCTTTCGCTTCACAAAAAGTTTTTTTTAAGTTTGCCATACAGTAATAAGCCATTACCGAATAACTATTTGCAGGCTACTGGACAAATGAATTTTGAACTCTGAAATATCATATCGAGTGAAAACAAGAATATCTTTATCTTTAATTATTTTTTTACTGTTATTTACCGGCTGCGGGAAAAAAGGTAATACAGTTCCGGAACAAATAAATTTGAAAATTATTCCTTTTGG
The DNA here is from genome assembly GCF_024330105.1 of Coprobacter tertius. Lineage (NCBI taxonomy): Bacteria > Pseudomonadati > Bacteroidota > Bacteroidia > Bacteroidales > Barnesiellaceae > Coprobacter > Coprobacter tertius. The sequence continues at coordinate 5,338 of NZ_JANDHW010000022.1, read as the reverse complement.
AAAATTCTCGAGAACATTTAACGATATGAACGCCAAGCATCTCGACGCAGCTCGGAAAATCGGAATAACACCAGTAAATTCACGGGAAGAGGCGATCGATCTGGGTAATCGTTTATGCCAGATAAAAACCTGTGGACAATACAAAATAGATTCTCTTACCCACTCGATTCCTTTTTTGGTGCCCGAAGCCCGGGATTTACTGAAAAAAGTAGGACAAAACTTTATTGATTCTTTAGAAAGTCGGGGAGGAGGCAGTTATAAAATAATTGTTACGAGCGTTCTCCGAGCTGAGAACGATATAAAAAAATTACGGCAAAAAAACGGTAATGCAAGTTCGAATTCCGCACACAGATACGGCACGACATTCGATATCGCTTATACACGTTTCGAAAGATTCGACAATAAATACGAAATTCCACAGGCGCAACTAAAGCATATACTGGCCGAGGTACTTCTCGACCTACGGAAACAAGACCGATGTTACATACGTTACGAAGTGAAACAAGGATGCTTTCACGTTACCGCCCGACAAAGTTATTAATTTTTATAAGCCGTACAAAACCGCTGTAGCTTACCGAAAATCCGACCTGTACACCTTTCATATACATATCGTATTTACCATACGACACATATAAGCGAGTGCGGAGAGAGGATGTCGTCATCTCACGATGTCCAAACCAAGCCGAAGGCACGAAAGAAACGAGAGAGGAAAACTTATAATCGAAATTCAGGCCGGCAAGAAGATTAAAATCATTCATATATACATTAATCCTCTTATCGTTATCATTATCGAGTAACTTGGAATATTCCGAAAATACTCCTCCTACAAACGGAGTAAGAGCAAAATATTTTGTGTTCAACACTCCATAGCCCAATGCAAAAGAGAATTGAGAATAATTGGTCCCACGACCTTTTTCCCAGGTTGTAGTATGGGTTCCCTTCTGGTAAACAATATCCATATCACTCCTGTTCTTCGCGCCTCCTATGGCCATATCGAGCAATAGATGCGCCCGTTTATATGCCAAATCGAGTCCTAAATTAAACTGGAACGCCGGTGTAAAAAATTTAGAAATCTCTCCTGTCGGGAATGCAGTTCCGACACCGAGATTAAGACCGTAACCAAAACTTTTCGGCACGATTACCGGAATTCCGGGATCAGGATGGATTCTGAGTTGCTTTACGAGATATATTTCCCACTCTTCAAGTTTACGTTTGTTCTCGCCTTTTTCCGTCTCGATCGTCATATTCTTTAACTGTTCGTCATAAAGTTGGGAATAATGTCTGAACGCATTTTCCATTTCCAGCTCACTCATACCCTCATTCAGCTCTTCCTGCAATTTGCGACGATATAATTCGAGCAAATCGAACTGAGCCTGATAAAAACGTAAAAGATCCTGTGTTTTTTCCGCATCTTTTATATTAGAACGATCCCGATCGATATAAGCAAAAGCCCTGGGGATATAAATTCTCGTATTTCCACTTTTACGCTTTTCCATCTCTACCCATAAATCAGTTTTGAGAATCGAATTCACCCCTTTTATACTAGTCGTATCCCTAAAATCACTCCACAAAAGTTCTCCGTCATCCCATTTTTTATATCGCTCACCCGATAATTCTACGGGTGCCTTTCTTCCGTATGTTTTCCCACTTTTCCTTTGAGCAATTAGAGAAGAAGGCCCCAAAACAGCAATAAGAATAACCAATATAAAACTTTTCATGGAAGTATCATTTAGAAATTGAACTATAGGCTCTCGAGAATTTTTTTAAGAACCACTTGTGCCGATATTTCCCGATTAGCAGCTTCGGGGATAACGATAGATTGTGGACTCTCAATAACATCGTCTGTAACGATCATATTACGCCGTACCGGTAAACAATGCATAAAATAAGCATTATTCGTTAAAGCCATTTTTTCAGAATCTACGGTCCAACTACGATCGGTATTTAATACTTTCCCGTAATTAGGATCGGCAAAAGCCGACCAGTTTTTAGCATAAATAAAGTCGGCTCCTTCAAACGCTTTTTTCTGATCATATTCTATCCGGGCGTTTCCAGTAAAAGACTTATCCAATTCATACCCTTCGGGGTGTGTAATAACAAACTCATAATCGGTCGCGTTCATCCATTCAGCAAAAGAATTTGCGACTGCCTGAGGCAGCGATTTAGGATGCGGAGCCCAAGTGAGAACAACCTTAGGTTTCTCTTTTTTCTTGTATTCCTCTATCGTAATAAGATCGGCAAAGCTTTGCAGCGGGTGACGAGTAGCGGCTTCCATACTAAATACAGGACGTCCCGAATATTTTATAAACTCGGTAAGTATCTTTTCTTGATAATCATCTTCTTTATTCTCGAATTTAGCAAAAGCCCTCACCCCAATTACGTCACAATAACATCCGATTACCGGAATCGCTTCTAATAAATGCTCCGACTTATCGCCATCCATAATTACTCCTCGTTCGGTCTCCAATTTCCAAGCTCCCTGATTAATATCCAGCACCATTACATTCATGCCAAGATTCATTGCCGCTTTTTGCGTACTCAACCGGGTACGTAAACTCGAATTAAAAAATATCATGATCAGGGTTTTATCTTTTCCCAGTTGTTTATATCCGAAACGATTAGCTTTTACTTCAAAAGCTTCTTTCAGCGCGATATTTAAATCGCCAAGATCTTTTACATTCGTGAAGTGTCTCATTTTGTTGTTGTCTTATAATATGTCTCGTCCTTTCTCACATTGAAAATCTCGGAAGAGACCGGTAAATATCTATCTAATTTGTCCGTTTCCTCGTATAATATATTTATAACTGGTTAATTCCGGAAGAGCCATCGGACCACGAGCATGTAACTTTTGGGTACTTATACCTATTTCAGCCCCAAATCCGAACTGACCGCCATCCGTAAAGGCTGTAGATACATTCGAATACACACAAGCCGCATCTATTTCATTGATGAATCGTTTTATATTCTCTTCATTTTCGCTAACAATACATTCACTGTGTTTCGATGAATACCGGGTAATATGCTCGATGGCTTCATCAATACCCTTAACTGTTTTCACAGCCATTTTATAATCAAGAAACTCGGTCCCGTAACTGTCTTCGGTAGCGTGTTGCAAAAGCGACTGCGGATAATTATCCCGTAATGCCGCAAACGCTTTGTCATCGGCATATATTATAACATTAGCGTCTGATAGTTTACGGCAAATCGCAGGAAGATCTTTGAGCCGAGATTCATCTACAACCAAACAATCGAGTGCATTGCATACGCTTACCCGGCGTGTTTTTGCATTATTGATAATTTCAGCACCTTTTGCAACCTCTCCGGCAGCATCGAAATAAGTATGGCAAATACCTGCTCCGGTTTCGATAACCGGTACGCGTGAATGCTCCCGGACATAGTCGATCAGATTACGCCCTCCTCGAGGTATAATAAGATCCACATAATCTACAGCTGTTAATAATTCCTCTGTTGCAGACCTTTCATCAGGAAGCAAAACTGTTGTATATAAATCGATACCAAATGTTATCAACACCTTGTTAATAACTTCAATTATAGCTTTATTCGAATAATGTGCATCAGAGCCTCCTTTCAATATACAAGCATTTCCCGATTTGAAACAAAGGGAAAAAACATCGAAACTTACATTTGGTCTGGCTTCATAAATAATACCGATCACACCGAAAGGAACCGAAACTTTACATATTTTCATCCCGTTAGGCCTCACAGTCTCACTCAAAATGATACCTAAAGGGGAAGGCAATGAAGCAACTTTACGCATATCGGCTGCTATTCCACAAATACGTTCCGGTGTAAGCATTAACCGGTCATATTTAGGATTCTCGGGATCCATAGCCGAAAGATCTTTCTTATTCTCTGCTAAAATATAATCACTTTCGGCTTCTGCTAAATCTGCTACGGCATACAGTACCTTGTCGATAAGCGACTTATCGACAAGATTGAGTTTTCGTGAAGCATTTCTAACTCTTTCGAATATAGGTTGCAACGATTCCATAATTTTCTATTGATCTATAAAACAAAAATAAAGAAAAAAGAGCAAAATTACATCACTACCCCCTTTTTAATTTCAAAATAACGCTTTTTTATATACTTTTCTTCTGAAATAATCACGGGAGTAAAAAATATCCGAACCTAGTTATCCGAACTCGATTATTCTTCAACAGTTCCCGAAGGAAGAGGCAAACTTTTATTCCTCGGTTCTGGTTTACCGAAATAGGGAATTCCGTTTTCATCAAACGTAAATTTCTGTAGTCTTACTTCTCGATTCCAGCCCGGTGTACGATCTTTTTTAGTATGGTAAAGAATATAATACTCTGTATCATCGGGTGAAGTGGTAAAGCACGCATGTCCCACCCCAAAAGCACCCTCATTTCCTTCAAATATAGGTTTTTCTCCTTTTAACCAGTTCTCCGGCAATAACGGATCGGCATTTTTCCTCAATTTAAGGTATGCTAATTTATACGTATCGAGCCATGATTGCCCGCAAGAATATATCAGAAAAACGTCATCGCCGTGAAAAAGAATTTCCGGACCTTCATTCAAAGGAAGTTCTCCTTTCTCGAAATCTCGATCGGGAGAAGATATTTTTACTCTTGCCGATCCCATCGTCCAAGGATTTTTCATACGGGCTATATATAAATTTTGTTGTGTTTTATCGGTCTTCTCATGTTTGTCCCATCCCGACCATATCGCATACAAATCACCTTTATACCTAAATACAGTCATATCGATCGACCAATAATTATGATCCCAATCATTCAAGGTATCTCCAGTAAAAATCGACCCCTTATCGATATACTCACCAAAAGGATCTTTCCCGACCGACTGAAGTACGCCTGCACGCTGGTGAATAAAAGGAGGCCCAGAATATCCTCCTGCATAATAAATATACCACCGACCGTCAATATAATGCAACTCCGGAGCCCATATACAATGAGAATTCCATTTCTTTCCTTCAGGAGCACTCCACACTTTGACAGGAAGATTTATATGATGTAAATCTTTAGATGCAGAAACCCAAATACCATTATCTTTACTACAACAATAATAATAAATCCCTTCATGTTTCACTACCCAAGGATCGGCACCAGAAGATAAAACCGGATTTTTATAATATCCTCTCGCACTCCCCATGACCATAATAAACCATACAATCGTAACCATCAATAACCTTCTCATAATACTCCGGAATATTAAAATTATCTTTAAAATAAATATAATGATCAATATAATAAAAAACACTCTTTTTAAACGAGAGATAAATATATCAGGATTTTTTGCATCCAGTAAACATTACAGGCTCTTTTTTTTTGAAAAGTAA
>NZ_JANDHW010000021.1 GCF_024330105.1 Coprobacter tertius | reverse complement strand
ACGATGCCGTGAAATGGCGGTATGCCAATAGAATAGAGGTGTATCCGGAAGATGCCGTTAACTACACTCTCCTATGGGCAAGCCCGTCAGTGGAAGGCCCGACTCCCATTTATAATTATATAGGCTCCTACTCGGATGGTTTTGAGAATACAAAAGCCAGCCGTTTATACACCGATCCTACAAAATTCTACGCGATTGACGCTTGTTATACCGGGCTGAATGGTACACTTGCCGGACCTTATGCCCCCTCAGATTGGTATCTGCCATCTGTGTATGAGTTGGTCGGGGCTTATGTTTCTTCTTGTTTACCTTCCAGTAGCAACAACCTCTATTATGGCTATTGGTCGTCTACGGCAGTAGAGCACTATAAAACTCCCGGAGCCCCTTCTGCCTACTATTTAGTCTCTAGTCGTAACTCAATTTTTTTTAATAATGATAAAGTGCAGTCCGGTACTTATTTTGTAAGAGGGGTACGTCAGATAAACTATTGAAGCGAAAATGAAAAGGACAATAAAACACAATAAAATGAAATCGATCTTGCGAATCTCTATTTTAGGCCTGTGCGCGGCAGCCGTATGCCCAGGCTTATTTCTCGACGCTTCGGCGCAATACATTCAGAAAGAAACGATACCCGGTTTTACCGAACCGGTCGCGGTCTTTTATGCCGAAGGGATGCCCGCGAGGGCGATATGGCCTATCGGTACGGTACTTACGCGGAATGGGGCTACCATTCGTCATCGGTATGATCGGGGGAACGGGAACGGTAGCAACCCCGATATCAACAGCCGGGTCTCGGCGCGGTTTATCATAGCGCCGACGGATATAGCTCCTGGTTCGTGGTATAAAGCGTCGGGGTTTGAGAATGTCAATATTTCTCAAGATAAAGATCAGCCTGACTTTATAGATACTCCCAATAAAACCGGTTGCCGCGCCTTAACGACGGGCGGCCGGCGGTGGCGGTTGCCTACAGTGCGCGAATTATTGTTAATCCGGGTTTTGCAAGAGGCGGTTAACAATATATATCCCGCCAACCCTTTGTATGGGGCTCCCGGATATTGGGCTTCTACAGAACGTTCAGCTAAAGGTAATACTACTGACTTTGCCTTCTCGGCCGTTGTATATTTTGATTTTGCTAAAAAGTATTCTTTCGCGAATGTTTATTATAAATGGAAAAATGGGTCCGAGGTTTTTAATTTTAGTGCCCGCTGCGTCAGCGACTATTGAGTCTTGTCATGTTGAGCGATGAGCGAAGAAACTCCGGGGACATTACCTCGGCATTAACGAGTAAGAAGGAATTACCCAATGCCATAGTAGCAAGAGCAGGGCAAATTCCTTTAGTGACAAAGGGTAATTATCCGAGGTGACCGCTATTAGGAGGTCTACTGAGCCGGCTCTGCCGTCTCCAATTTGCTTACGCTCGGCAAATCCGAAACATGCGTTTCGTTTTGCTCTCGCTTAATCGCAAATTTCATCAGAGCCTCGGGATGACATGGCTGCATTCACAGTGACAAGGGTAGTAAAACGGATGACAAAAGACAATAAATTTTTTTATTGTCCTAACAACCGTAGTTCGGCACTATTCGCTTTTTCGAAACCGTAACCGTCGATGACGTGTTGCATAAGCAGTTTTACCGGTTCGTTGCAAAGATTACCGATGCTCCCTTCGTGCGTATGATGTACTTTTTTATCGGTCTCGAATTTACCCGCTTCTATATCGAGCCCTACTTTTTTATATGCGTCCCGGAAAGGAATGCCTTCGAGCGTAAGGCGATTAACCTCTTCTACACTGAAAATAAGTTTGTATTTATCGTCGTCGAGAATGTGGTCGTTTATGGTAACGTGCGTCAGCATGCGTGTAGCCATGATAAGACACTCCTTCAGAGTATCGAATGCCGGAAGAAACGCTTCTTTGATAATCTGCAGGTCTCTGAAATACCCCGACGGCAAATTATTCGATATAAGCGTGATTTCGTAGGGTAAAGCCTGTAGTTTGTTGCATTTGGCGCGGGTAAGTTCAAATACGTCGGGATTCTTTTTGTGCGGCATAATGCTCGAGCCGGTCGTATACTCGGCAGGAAGCGAAATAAAACCGAAATTCTGGGAACTGAACATGCAGGCGTCGAAAGCCAGTTTCGAAAGAGTTCCGGCGATGGAGGCCATGGCCGAAGCTACGATACGCTCGGTTTTTCCTCGTCCCATTTGAGCATAAATAACGTTATAATCCATCGAGTCGAATCCGAGTAAGCGGGTGGTCATTTCCCGATTCAGAGGGAAAGAAGATCCATAGCCGGCAGCAGAACCCAGCGGGTTCCGGTTGCAAACTTTATAAGCGGCCTGAAGTACGGTAAGGTCGTCGACCAGACTTTCTGCATAAGCGCCGAACCACAACCCGAAAGAAGAAGGCATCGCTATTTGCAAGTGAGTATATCCCGGCATCAGCACATTTTTATATTTCTCGCTTTGAGTAATGAGAACGTCGAATAGAGACGAGGTGAGTGTCGTAATTTCCTGTATCCGGGCACGGGTAAATAATTTGAGGTCGACCAATACTTGATCGTTTCGGGAACGGCCACTGTGTATCTTTTTACCGGTATCGCCCAGTTTGCGAGTGAGCATAAGTTCTACCTGCGAATGCACATCTTCTACACCGTCTTCGATTACAAACCGACCTTGTACGGCAACATCATAAATATTTCTCAGTTCTACAGTAAGCATATCGAGCTCCTCGCGAGTAAGCAATCCGATGCTTTCGAGCATAGTAATATGGGCCAATGATCCCAAAACATCGTAAGGGGCGAGATATAAATCCATCTCGCGGTCACGGCCCACGGTAAATTTCTCGATGTCGCGGTCTACTTGTATATTTTTTTCCCAGAGTTTTTGCGCCATTATATTCAGAATTATTCGTATACGACGTTAGCCAGTACCTCGGCGATTTTATCTAGTCCTTGCTGCAGCGGTTTGGATATCATGCTTTTAATAAAAGGATTCAGTTCTGCTTTGACCGTCAGTTTCAGCTTACATTCATTTTCGGTAACCGGCACTAATTGTATCCAGAAATACAAAGGAATAGGTGATTTCTCGGTGGTAAACTTTATTGTTTTTTCCGGCTCCCGTTCGATGACTTTAACCGTAACGTTCCCGATCGGATTAACCGAGAAACTGCAACTGTCGGTATCGAAAGTAAAATCACTTATTTTATCGGCAGGAAGTTTATCTTGCACCTTTTCGAGATTATTCAGGTCGGAAAGAGTATTGTAAACTTTACCGATGTTCGAATTAATGGTTTTTACCTGACTTTCGAATTGTGTCATATAATTATTTGTTAGGGTTCCAGTTAGCGGGATCGGTTCTCCATTCTTGCAAAGTTTCCAAATCTTCTTCCGAAATGTAGTTGGTTTCGAGAGCGGTTTCGAGTATGGCGTTGTAATTGCTTAATGTCATCAGTTTTACGTTAGCCTCTTTAAAACGTTCAACAGCCACCGGGAAACCATAAGTGAAAATGGCAGCCATTCCGATAACTTCGCAACCGGCTTTGCGTATGGCTTCAACGGCCTTGAGGCTGCTGCCTCCGGTAGAGATGAGGTCTTCTATTACCACTACTTTTTGGCCCGGCATGAGGTTACCTTCGATTAAATTTTCCAACCCATGATCTTTGGGCGAGGAACGTACGTAAACGTATGGTAATCCGAGTATGTCGGCAACTAAAGCTCCCTGAGCGATAGCGCCTGTAGCAACTCCGGCAATCGCTTCCACTTCACCGAAGTTTTCCATAATCAAACGAGCCAATTCTACTTTTATAAAAGTGCGTAAAATCGGATATGATAAAGTTCTGCGATTATCGGTATATATCGGTGATTTCCAACCGGAGGCCCATGTGAAAGAGTTCGATGGCTGTAGCTTGACTGCACTAATCTTTAACAGTTTTTCGGCGAGCGATTTCTCTAAGGTTTTCATTTTCTTCGTAGTTCTATTGGTTTTACTTAATGAATTTTATTAAGGAGATCGTAAACTCGGTTTACAAAGCGCAAAGATAATAAAATATAGGAGGTAATATATCAAAAAACAATCTCTTTTTTTAGATTTTTATTCGGCTATGGCTAAGGTTAATACGCTTATTTTTATGTTTTTAATGGTACTTAATGTCTCTGTGCAGGCTAAAAGTGTAGCACCGGTAGTTATAACGTCGTCTATGAGAAGCAGGTGTTTACCTTCTGCCTGTGAGTAGTTCCCTTTTGTAAATATGTCGCGGGTATTTTCCCAACGCTGATATCTCGATTTATGGGTTTGCGACTCATTCAGACCTGTACGGAACAGTAGTTTGTCTTCAATAGGTAATCGGGTAATTTCAGAAATACCTTTCGCAATCCACATACTCTGATTATATCCCCTTTTTCTAAGGCGTTTGGGGTGTAACGGTACGGGAACGATGAGGTCTATGTCGCAGAAAAAATTTTCCGACATCAATTCACGGGCATATAATGCGCCCAGGTAAAATCCGCATTCTTTCTCTCCGGCATATTTTGTAAGGTGTATCAAGTCTCGATAAGGGCTTTCATTTGTAAAATAAAAAAAAGAAACGGCTTTTTCAATCGGTACTTTTCCTCTGAACAGTTGTTCGGCAGGGTTATTATACGGTTTCTTTTCAAAGTTGGTACGAGGTATTTTCGTCAGACAATGCATGCAGAGAAACTTTTCGTCCGTTATTAACGATCGTCCGCATATCCTGCATAATTCGGGATAAAACAAATTGACTATATCGTTGAATATCGTTTTCAAAATAGCGGGATTAACTGAGAATCTTTTTCAAAATATTGTTTATAATCTCGGTTTCGAAACCTCTTGAAGCGGCGAAACGAAAGAGTTTTGCTTTTTGGGTATATATATCGTTGCCCCGGTATTCTTTTTTTTTCAAAATTAAAATATCGGATAATAAATTGCAGTATGCTTTATCATCGATATTTTCGAGGGCTTCTTTTATATAAGTATCATTTATGCCTTTTTGCTTGAGTGCATAAGCTATTTTTATTTTGCCCCATTTGTTAAATTTGAATTTATCGTTTGCAAATCCTCTGCAGTAACGTATTTCGTCGAAAAAGCGTTCTTTTCGTAACCGGACGATGATCGAATCTTGGTCGTGGGTATCGATTTCCCATCGGGATAGTTTGCTGCGTAGGTCGCTTTCACACTGTTCTGAGGTAGAGCAAAGCGCGGCTAAGCGATGTAAGGCTTCGTCTGAAGTCATTTTTCTCATAACGTTTTATTTAAAGGTTTTCGGGCGATAACAAATCGGTCGCGTTTCGAAATGTCTTTGATCACCTCGATCTTCTCATACCCTATTTTATTCAATAGATCGGCACATTCATTTCCGAATAATGCATTGATTTCGAAATAGAGAAAACCTCCCGGAACCAGCTGTTTCAAACCGGCTTCGCCTATAACCCTGTAAAAAAGTAGCGGGTCGTGATCTTCTACAAATAATGCCGTGTGAGGCTCGTATTCGATTACGTTTTCAGACATAGCAGCAGCTTCTTTTCTGCATATATAAGGTGGGTTGCTCACCCATATGTCATATTGTTCCGATATCCCTTCGTCAGCATCGTAATTTAATATGTCGGTGACACTGAAAGCTACCCAGGCATTTAGATTACGGGCATTTTCTCGGGCTACGGTAAGAGCATCGAGAGACACGTCCCATCCTTCTACCTGCATTTCGCGTAAATGAAGCGCTAACGATATCGCGATACATCCGCTTCCTGTACCGATATCTAAAAGTCGCCCGCTTTTACCCCGATGATCGCTTATGATTTTCTCCACTAATTCTTCTGTCTCTGGCCTCGGTATCAATACGTTTGGCGTAACCTCGAAACGATTTCCATAAAACCATGTATGCCCGAAAATATATTGTATGGGTTCGTAGAGGCGTAATCTCTCGACTATTTGCATGATCTCTTCCTGTTCAAAGGGAGATAAGATCATATTTTTATGGAGAATAAAATCGGTACTCGAGAAATGGCATACTTCTTCGAGAATGAGTCGTATGAAGCTCTGTATCTCTTCCGGGGGATAAAGTCCTTTTAATTTATCCGATATATATTGTATATTTGTTTTCATAAATACAAAGGTAATAATAAAAGACTTATATGGAACAATCCGATACTGTCGATAACATTTATATGCGTCGTTGCCTGCAACTGGCAGCTTTGGGTAACGGGCATGTGTCTCCCAACCCTATGGTGGGTGCCGTAATCGTTTATAAGGGAGAGATAATAGGGGAAGGATATCATCGGAAATGTGGAGAGGCTCATGCTGAAGTGAATGCCATAAATTCGGTAAAAGATAAGTCTTTACTAAAAGATTCGGTGATTTATGTATCCCTTGAACCTTGTTCTCATTATGGGAAAACTCCTCCGTGCAGTAAACTTATTATCGATGTAGGGATACCTTATGTCGTGGTAGGTATTCTCGATCCTTTTCCTGAAGTTGCGGGACGGGGAATAAAAATGTTGCGGGATGCCGGAATAAAGGTAAAGGTTGGTGTTCTCGAAAATGAATGCCGGGCTTTGAATAAACGTTTTATAACGTCTCAATTGTTCCGGCGTCCTTATGTTATATTGAAATGGGCCCAAAGTGCCGACAGTTATATCGATCGTATTCGGAGTGAATCGGAACAGGCCGCAGTTTTTTCGGATGCCGTTACTTCAGCGCTTGTGCATAAATTACGGGCCGAGAATGATGCGATTCTGGTAGGGACTCGTACGGCATTGTTAGATAATCCGACACTTACGGTACGGAAATGGACGGGGAAAAATCCTTTGCGAGTGGTTATCGATAGACGGGGAATTTTGCCGGAGACACTCCAATTGTTTACAGGTGGTAACCCGACTCTCGTTTTTTCGGAATGTAAAAAAAGAGTAAATTATAAAAATGATATTGTTAAAATTAAATGTGGCGATTTCTCGATCCAGAGGATTCTTTCCGAACTGAATCGTATGAAGATACAAAGCCTGATTGTTGAAGGCGGTAATATTATGCTGAATGCTTTTATAGAGTCGGGGCTTTGGGACGAGTGTCATATAGAAATTGCACCCGACATGTTGGGTGAAGGAGTTCCTGCGCCTGAATTTCCTGGTGTTTTACGCTACATTCGATCCTATGGAAATAAGAAAATCTTTATTTTTATAAATCCCGATAACGATTTCTTTTGATAAAATCGAAAGCTGGAAAATGAAGAAAACAATCGGTTTTTATAGGCTAAAATTAACTGATTCTTAAATATTATATCCCTAAATAATTATAATTATCAGCCTTCCTATCGTTGAAAGAAAAAATTGTTTCTATTTTTGCACCTTGAACTGTAAACTTGAATATTTTCGGAATGAAGATAAGGAATATATATTTACTGCTTAGCGCCGTTCTGTTACTGCTCGGCGTTGCTTGTAATAAGTCTGACGACTATAATTATCCTGTATCACAAAATACTTTGGTTAAAACTTTTGCATTGGCCGATAAATCTACTGTAATGGAAAATCTCAGTAAGGTGTATTTTACAATCGATGCGCGGCAAGGGAAAATTTTTAACGCCGATTCTTTACCCATGGGGACTAAGGTTGTCGCTTTGGCTGCAAATATTACCTTCGATTCGCCTTCTAAGGTTGAAGTTCAGTATTACGATAGTCGTAATCAGGCCGAAATAAAGACGATCGATTACATGGCAAACAGTAATGATACGATCGATTTCACTTATCCGGTAACAATAAATGTAACCGCTGCTGACGGCGAAACGGTACAAAAATATGAAGTCGATCTGAGGGTACACCGCAGTATTCCCGATTCTTTATGGTGGTCTGAAATTTCTGCAGCGGACCTTCCCACTTCTCTAACTCCTATACGTCAGAAATCACTTGAATTCCAGAATAAAATATATTGTTTTACTACCGATGCAAGCGGCAATTATGAAGTAGGAGTATCTGCGACACCTTCTGATCTCGGATCTTGGCAAAAATCCTCTTTCAATCCCGGTTTTGTTCTTAATATGGCTACTATTCAGGCAACAGAAGATGCTTTTTATGCTTTAGCCGGCGATTCGGATCAAAAGGCACTTTATAAATCTACCGATGGTAAGTTCTGGACATTGGCAGAAGGTAATCAGACATTTTATACATTGATAGGAAGTTATGGTGAGCAGATATTGGGAATTATTAAAGATGGGGGCGTATATAAACATGACGTCTATCCTCGTCCCGAAGGCTATATACAACAACCGATTAGTCCTTTATTTCCTATATCCGGATTTAGTAATATGATAGAAATTTTCGACGGAGGTGATTTCGGGGTTCCTCAAAATGGAATCGTCGGTGGTCGTTTGCAAGATGGCACATTAACCTCTGCTGTATGGGGATATGACGGACAGAACTGGGCCGTATTGGGCAATCAGTCGTTGATAACGCCTCGTGAAGGTGCCATGTTCTTCCCGTATTATACATTTATATATGATTCGGAAACAGCCGTTCATACTAAGTATAAAACATTTTTTGTAATCGGAGGTAAAAATGAGACGGGATGTTTGAAAGATGTATATACTACTACCGATCCGGCTGTGTATTGGGATCTTGCTCCTGCGGGTTCCTTGCTGGCTTTGCCTCCTGATGACAATTATTTCCCGGCAAAAGCATTTGCGTCGGTTGTCGTGTTTGATGAGCCTATTATAACCGTACGTTCTTCGGCATGGCGTACGCTCTTTAAAAAAGAAATTCCCCGAAGACTTGCCGGATCTACCAGATCCGGAGAGTTGGTTCCGTATATATATATGTTTGGTGGCGAAAATCAAAATGGTGTGTTATATCCTCAGATTTGGAGAGGGGTAATAAACCGTGTGACATTTGCTCCGATACCGTAAAGGGGGTATAATAATTTAACTGTATCGGATAATTTTAAACCTGATAATGCGTTTTCTATTATATACGAGAGAATTGATATGGAGAAAAAAGCATTTATCTGGTTTATCCTTATAATAACGATGGTAGTATCCCGGGCCGGTGCTCAGGACTATAAATACGAAATCGGTGCTGGGGGTGGGGTCGGCTTTTATATGGGAGACGCCAATCAGTCGGCATTATTTAATAAGCCGGGAGCGGCTTTCGGAGCGGTTATGAGACGGGTAATCAATTATCGCTGGTCGATTAAATTTAATTTGGCGACAGCAGGGATAAAAGGAGATACCCAAAGTTTTAATAATCAGTTTCCGGATGGAAAAAATTTTAAATTCAATCGTCAACTAATTGATTTGGGAGCTCAGGGCGAGTTTAATTTTTTTCATTATGGTATGGGACCGGCGTATCTCGATGTGTACAGGTTTACCCCGTATTTGTTGGCCGGATTGGGGTTTACGTATGTTCCGCATAAAAACGACGGTTATTTTAATGTAAATATTCCATTAGGAATAGGTGTAAAATATAAAATTTCGGAACGATGGAATCTTGGCCTCGAATTTTCGATGCGCAAAACGTTAGGGGATAAACTCGACGGAAAAGATTTATCCGATCCGTATAAAATAAAAAGTTCGGCGTTTAAAAATACAGATTGGTATTCTATGACCTGGTTTACGATAACTTATGATTTCGGGCGGAAGAAAGCCATCTGTAATAATTTATAGATCGGTATATGTCATATAAAGATCAGATAGATAAAATTCGTTTGCCGCAACATGTGGCCATTATTATGGATGGAAACGGACGGTGGGCGAAAGAGCGGAAGAAAGACCGTTCTTACGGCCATCAATACGGTGCCGAAAAGGTACGGGAAGTAACCGAGGCGGCGGCTGAGATTGGATTGAAATATCTGACGGTATATGCTTTCTCTACAGAGAATTGGAATCGTCCGGATGAGGAAGTAACGGCATTAATGGCTCTTATGATTTATTATATCGAGAAGGAAACTCCCGATCTGATAAAAAATAACGTGCGACTTACTGCTATCGGAGATTTATCCCGTATTCCCGAAGATGCACGAAAACGCCTCGAACAATGTATGGACGATACTTCGGTATGTACGGGCCTTACTTTGGTTTTAGCTTTAAGTTATTCCTCCCGTTGGGAAATTTCCCGTGCGGTGAAAAATATAGCGTCTGATGTAAAAGACAACAAGCTGAAAGCAGAAGATATAGATGATAAAGTTATCGACCGGTATCTTATGACTGCTGATATGCCGGATCCCGATCTGTTGATACGTACAGGAGGGGAGACTCGTATCAGTAATTTTTTGTTGTGGCAGTTATCGTATGCCGAATTATATTTTACTCCCGAATATTGGCCTGATTTCGGAAAAGAAAATTTATATAAAGCTATTGTCGATTATCAGTCGCGGGAAAGACGCTTTGGAAAAACAAGTGAACAACTATGAGAATTGTAAAAAGAACAATGCAGCACAATATGCGTAAATATTTATTATTGTTGGTTTTATTCCTTTCGATGGGAAGTACGGTTTGGTCTCAAACTGCGACCGAAGCGAAATCGGATACGATATACAACCCGCAAATACTTTATTCGGCAACCCCTAAGAAATATGAGATCGCCGGTATTACTGTTTCCGGTGCTAAAAATTATGAAGATTATGTACTGATCGGTCTTTCGGGACTTACCGTAGGAGAAGTTATCGAGGTGCCAGGAAGTGATATTACACAGGCTATCAGGCAGTTTTGGAAAAATGGGCTATTTTCGGATGTTGAAATCTCGGCTACTAAAATATATGATGGAAAAATATGGCTGAATATTGCGCTTCGTGAGCGTCCGCGTATTTCTCAGGTAAATTATCACGGGATCAAAAAATCGGAAAAAGAAGATTTGGAAAATAGATTGGGGCTCATTACCGGTAGCCAGATTACTCCTAATCTTGTGGACCGGGCCAAATTTCTAATAAAAAAGCATTTTGAGGACAAAGGTTTTAATAATGTCGATGTACAGATCTTGCAAAAAGATGACTTATCGCACGAAAACCAAGTGATTGTAGATATCGATATCGATAAAAAGGAAAAAATTAAGGTTCATCATATCGATATTGAAGGAAATAATGTTATTTCCGATAAGAAATTGAAGCGGGCGATGAAGAAAACCAACGAAAGACGTAAGTTGGTCAATCTTTTCCGTACCAAAAAATTTGTAAAAGAGAATTATAAAGCCGACCTCGATCGTATTATCGATAAATATAACGAACTCGGCTACCGGGATGCCGTTATCGTATCGGACAGTGTCGTGCCTTATGACGATAAAACCGTTGATATTTTTATCAAGGTAAATGAAGGACAGAAATATTATATACGGGATATTCGCTGGGTCGGGAATACGGTATATTCTACCGATGCGCTTAATTATACTTTACGAATGAAGCCGGGCGATGTATATAATCAGAAATTGTTGAGAGAACGTATATCTGAAGATGATGATGCGGTTGCTAACTTGTATCAGAATAACGGGTATCTTTTCTCGATGATAGATCCTATTGAAATGAATGTGCAGAATGATTCTATCGATTTGGAATTGCGTATTCAGGAAGGTCCACAGGCCCGTATCAATAAAGTCGTGATAAAAGGGAACGACCGTTTATACGAGCATGTAGTCAGGCGTGAGTTAAGAACGAAACCTGGTGAACTCTTTAACAAAGAGGCTTTGGTGCGTTCTGCACGTGAAATTGCACAAACCGGCCATTTCGATCCTGAACATATGGACATCCGCCCCGAACCGAATTATGAAAACGGGACCGTAGATATTATTTATGGTTTGCAGTCGAAAGCCAATGACCAGATCGAGTTTTCAGCCGGGTGGGGACAAACCGGGGTAATCGGTAAGCTCAGTTTGAAGTTCACTAATTTCTCTGTGAAGAATTTCTTGAATCCCAAAGCATATAAAGGTATTATTCCTCAGGGAGACGGTCAAACATTTACGATAAGTGCCCAAACCAATGCCAAGTATTTCCAGTCGTACAGTGTCTCATTCTTTGATCCCTGGTTTGGTGGAAAACGGCCTAATTCCCTTTCGGTTTCGGCATATTATAGTCGCCAGACAGATGTTAGTACGCAGTACTGGAATCAGAATTATCTCGATCCTTACAATACCGGATATTATTATAACAGTAACTATTATGATAATTATTATAATAACTACGGTAGCGGCTATGATTATAGCTACGCATATGACCCCAGTAAGTCATTGCAGATGATCGGTGTTTCGGTAGGTTTCGGTAAAAGGCTGTCATGGCCCGATGATTTCTTTAATTTCTCGGCAGAGATTAATTATCAGTTGTATATGTTGAAAGACTGGCGTTATATACGATTCTTGCAGAATGGTAATTGCCATAGTCTTTCGTTAGGTCTTAATTTCTGGCGTAGTTCGGTCGATTCTCCAATTTTCCCGAGAAATGGTTCTGAGTTCAGCCTTTCTTTACAGTTGACACCACCGTATTCGCTGTTTAGCAAGACCGACTATTCTAAACTCGATCCCGACAATAATAAAAGTGACCGGGAGAAAATGTATAAATGGATTGAGTACCATAAGTGGAAATTCAAAGGTCGTACGTTTACTCCATTGGCCAATCTTCGGATTAAAGACGATGATTATACATTGGTGTTGATGACACGTGCTGAATTTGGTATTCTGGGTTCATATAACAAATATAAAAAATCTCCGTTCGAAACGTTTTATGTAGGGGGTGACGGAATGTCGGGTTACAGTAATAATTATGCAGAAGAAACCATCGGCCTTCGCGGATACGAAAACGGTTCGTTAACACCGTGGGGTTACGAAGGTTATGCTTATACACGTATGAGTGTAGAATTACGTTTCCCGCTGATGTTGCAACCTTCCTCAACGATTTATGCGTTAACATTTGCCGAGGGTGGTAATGCTTGGCAAAACATACGTAACTTTAATCCTTTCCAGTTGAAGCGTTCTGCCGGTGTAGGTGTGCGTATATTCCTGCCGATGATCGGTATGATGGGTATCGACTGGGCCTATGGTTTCGATAAGGTGTTTGGTCGCCGGGGAGGTTCACGCATCCATTTTATACTCGGACAGGAATTCTAATGATATAGAATAAACTTTTCGGATATGAAAATGGTTTTTAATAGAATAAGATATTTTGAATTCATTCATCAAAAAAATGGTCATATGAAAAAGTTTTTTTTGATTTTGGCTGCAATAGCGGCTTTTGCGGTAACTGAAGGAAAAGCCCAAAAGTTTGCGCTTATCGATATGGAGTATATATTAAAGAATATTCCGGCATATGAAATGGCTAACGAGCAGTTGAACCAGGTTTCTCAGCGTTGGCAAAAAGAAGTGGAAACGAAGGCGAAAGAAGCTGAGGCTATGTATAAGACTTATCAATCGGAACAAGTATATCTCTCTAAAGAACAGAAAACCAAGAAGGAAGAGGAAATTGTTGCGAAAGAAAAAGAAGCTCAGGAATTAAGGCGTAAGTATTTCGGCCCTGAAGGGGAATTGTTTAAAAAGCGGGAAAGCCTTATGCAGCCGATACAGGACGATATATATAATGCCGTAAAGAAAATTTCGGAAGAAAAAGGTTATCAGATGATAATCGACAGAGCCTCTTCGGCGAATATTATTTTTGCTTCACCCCGTATCGATGTAAGCAATGATGTACTGGCAAAATTAGGATATTCAAAATAAATGCTTACTTTTGCGGAATGTTATAATTGAGATAAATAAAAATTAATAGTAATAGTATGTTTAAGAAATTGTTGATTGTTTTACTGTGTGCTATGCCTTTGAGTGCTTTTGCACAGTATAAATTCGGAAACTTTAATTCTCAGGAAATCATGTCGGTTATGCCTGAGAGAGCAGCCGCTGAGAAAACTTTCTCGGACTTTACGAAAAAGTATGAAGACGAGTTTTTGAAATTGCGGGAAGAGTTCGATAAAAAGTACAAAGATTTTATGGCGACTCAGGACTCCCTTCCCGAAAATATTAAGACACGCCGTATGCAGGAAGTGGACGAGTTGCAAAATCGTATTCGTAATTTCCAGCAGATAGCTCAGGAAGATTTGGAAAAGAAGCAGCAGGAACTATATGCTCCTATACAGCAGAAGTTGTTAGATGCGATTAAAGCGGTAGGAGAAGAACAGAAATTTACTTATATTTTCGATCTTGCCGTTCCGAGTATTGTTTACAGTGGAGCTCCGAGCGAAGATATCACTCCTTTGCTGAAAGCGAAACTGGGTATTAAATAAAAAATTTAGTAACCTTACAGATACAGAAGGATGATAAAAAGATTATCATCCTTTTCTGTTTCAACGAATATTGGGATATGACGTTTCCGGTTAATGCATCTGGGCCTATCGGAGTTTTCGATTCGGGATATGGAGGCCTCACGATTTTGGAGAATATCCGCAGATCAATGCCTGAGTATGATTATATATACCTGGGCGATAATGCGCGGGCTCCTTATGGAACAAGGTCGTTTGAAATCGTGTATGAGTTTACCAGACAGGCTGTCTTACGGCTATTCGAGGAGGGATGCCCTTTGGTGATTTTGGCATGTAATACGGCATCGGCTAAAGCTTTAAGAACGATACAGCAGAACGACCTACCGGCAATGGCACCCGATCGTCGTGTATTGGGGGTTATTCGGCCTACTGTAGAGGCAATCGGAGGTATTACGCAAAGTCGTAAAGTGGGAATATTAGGAACCATAGGTACTATACAGTCAGATTCTTATCCGCTTGAAATTAAAAAAATATATCCTGATATCGAGGTGTTTGGGGAGGCTTGTCCGATGTGGGTACCGTTGGTAGAGTATAACGAACACGAAAGTGATGGTGCCGATTATTTTGTAAAGCAACATCTTGGCAGATTATTAAGTCGGGAAAAAGGGATAGATACCGTTATCCTCGGATGTACGCACTATCCTTTGCTGTTGCCTAAAATACGACAATTTTTACCAGCCGATGTGACTCCTGTCGCTCAGGGCGAGTGGGTTGCCCGTTGTCTTCAAGACTATTTTCGGCGACATGAAGATATGGACGCCCGTTGTACGAAAAATGGCAGTTGCCGGTTTTATACCACCGAATCAGAAGATAAATTTTCGTCGGCGGCCACTCTTTTTTTACGTGAAAAAGTAGATGTAAAGCGTATAATATTAGAATAGATGGGAAAACAGATAAAAGACAAAGATACCGTTCGTATAAATAAATATATTGCGGATACAGGTTTTTGTTCACGTCGGGAAGCCGATCAGTTGATTATCGATGAACGGGTTACAATCAATGGGATTCTGGCTAATCCGGGTGACCGGGTGAAGATGACAGATAAAGTAAAAATTGATGGTGAGATACTTAAATTACGGGTTGTATTGCCTGTAAAAGAGGAGAAAAAGCCTGCAAAGAAAGATTTTGTACCAAAATCTCAACGTGAAAAAATCGATTATAGGGCACGAGAACGGAAAAACGGAACCCGCGGAGGAGAACGTAATAAACGGGCAAAGGTGATAACTTCTACTCTCGGAGATAAACCCTCCTCGCCGATTGCCGGTACAAGTAAGGGAAAAGATAAAAAAGGATTATCAGACCGAAAAAAATAATAATGTAATGACAAGAAGATATTGTTTTATAGTCCCTTGACTTCGTTTCTATTATTTTTCGTTTTTTTGTAATTGTATTTTAAAAAAGTATTTCACGTTCTTTAATCCTGTTATAAATATACGGGGGGATCTTACGCTTTTTACCTCGTTTTGTCATTAGCTCGATGTATCTTTGATAAGCGTCCTCCATATCAAGAAGTACGTATTTGTCTTTAGTAAGAAGGTATTTATGATATAAAATATCGCCATATGCTACCCAAACCTTTTTGTTTTTGGGAAAAAATTTGATGATTTGTTGGATAATAAACTCGCTTATGTTTTCATCGGCGTAGTAGGGATCGTATTCATAGATCGAGCTGTTTTGAGAATAATTCAAAGCTAATTTTAGGTATATAGCTGCATTTTCCTTCTTTTTAATGGGGAAACTGTGGAAAATAGCACTCCAGGGGTCGTCGAAGCGCTGCCCATACATTTCTTCGATATGTGTGGTATCTATTAATAGGCAACATAGTTTTTTTACCGGTGGGAAATAGATTGTGTCTGTTTTTATTAATTCAATAGAATCTCCGTTCCATTTATATTCATTGTGTACTTCCGATAAACTATAAGCTTTATAATCGATATTTTCGTAAATTTTCTTGTTATTGGGATCGAACCGACCATTGGTCAAGTTACTCCAATAACCATCCGTATTTCGGTACCCGATTGAAATTAAAGAGAATTTATGAGTGGACGGATTATAAAAATAATAATCATGATCGATATTATCACCATGCATATCGGCAAATGAGACAATTCTGAAATCCGGGTATCCGTCGAAGTTGTAGTCCCTTATTTCAATTGCATTATCTGTGGTGCCAACAGCTGTAATAATGAACACAGAATCAATGGTTTGGTGTATATAATTTTTCTTTTTGTCGATAATATTTATTTTACCGAAATTATCATAATCGATATTACCGTCCGAATCGCATAATAACAGCAGGTCAAATCTATATTTTCCCGTAGATGCGCATTGGGGGATTGTATCATATCTTTGTCCCAAAGTTATTGTGGGGAGAAATAATAATACGAAGGCGGAGTATTTTATTTTATCAATGATAGGCTTCATAACGTTTATTTTTTCGGTTTCCCATTCATTCTATTTTTCAAAAGGCAAGCCGTATTCATTTATTCGTTTGAATACATAGCGGTGAAATCTTATGTTTTTTGTTTTGTTCGATCATTAGTTTTATGTATTTACGGTAAGTTTTTTCCAGATTGGTTTTATAATCTTTGGCAAGTTTTTAATGTGTCGTAAGTTTTTATCCGAGATGTTGCCAAAACCGATTCATGCGGAAAATTAGCTGGAGAAACTGTTACAAACTGGGTGATAGATGCTTTCCGATAAGTAGGCGTCAAATTCAGGTCTGGGCGATGCGATTTCTTCATATAAATCAACTTAAAACTGTTTAATGACGGTTTATCGAACAAAAATTCTACATATTGCTAAAATGTCGAATTATCTATTATATTTTCTATTTTGTTGATATATAATATACTCATTTAGTGTCGTATATTAACTGCCGGAAAGTATTTATTAAAACGTAATAAATTAAGCAATACGTTGAACGGTTTATATATTATATTATTGGGAAATTCTTTTCCTGCTGTGTTTGCAACAGGAAAAGAATTTTGAACCGTCTTATTTAAGGATCTTCGACAATCTGCCAGAAAGTTGTGTTCGTTCAAAAGACCAGGTTTTATCTTTTTCCTGTACATAAAAAAGTATTTCCTGCGCTTTTTTCATCATTTCCCGGTTTGTATTAATCCGATCGTCGTTTATCATGATAGTTACTAATAATTCGAGTAGTTCCCATTGCGGAATTTTTTCGATAATATCCTCTGTTGTTTCGTTGGTAATTGTCATGAGGTTGAGCTTCAGATCACCATAACATTCATCGGTTGTAGTGTCTATGTCGGGTTCATGATTCTCTTTTTTACGTAATAGCCGGGCGATCTTTTTAGAAAGCTCTTCAATTTGGTTCATTATAAAATCCTGTCTAATCATAATTTTCCGATTAATTAATAAGAATGTTCACTCTTGGGTATACCATTCGGAATACATTAGGTAATTTTTAGCGATTTTCTGATTTATTTCTTTCGATTGTTCGGTATCTACCATTTTTATAAACTTAGCAGGAGTTCCTGCCCATAAGCTACCCGGTTCTATCACGGTATTGCTGAGTACGACAGATCCGGCAGCGACGATCGCCCCTTCGCCTACAACGGCATGGTCGAGTACTACCGCTCCCATACCTATCAGCGCACCGTCTTTGATGGTAGCGCCGTGAATGGTTACATTATGCCCGATAGAAACATCATCTCCGATTTCTATCGTCGATTTTTGGTATAAAGTGTGCAATACCGAACCGTCTTGTATATTTACACGGTTCCCGATGGTTATGGTATTAACGTCGCCGCGCAATACCGTATTGAACCAAATGCTGCAATCATTGCCTAAAGTTACGTCACCGATAAGGGTCGCATTGTCGGCAAGGAAACAGTTTTCTCCTATTTTTGGAGTAAATCCCCGTACACTTTTAATAAGAGCCATAAATTATAAGTTTTTTATTGTACTTTTAAATTGCTTCGGTTGCTTTTTTCAACCATTCCTTTTCTTCGTTATCGAGTCCCGGACTTAGTTTCTCATATACTTTACAATGATAATCGTTAAGCCACTGCAATTCTTTTTCATTAAGTAATGATTTGTCGATGGCCCGTTTATCGATGGGGAAAAGAGTGAGAACTTCGAAAGCGTTGAAATCTCCGAATTCATCATTATGGGAATGATGTACGGTGAGAATCAGATTTTCAGTACGAATACCGTATTTTCCCGCCAGATATACACCGGGTTCGTCGGAAGTGACCATTCCGGGGGTGAGCGGAGTGGGATTTTCTTCGAGACGAATATTTTGCGGCCCTTCGTGTACATTGAGGAAATGTCCTATCCCATGACCTGTTCCGTGCAGATAATTAAGGCCTTCATTCCAAAGAAAATGGCGGGCGAGAACATCGATTTGGGCACCTCGTGTACCCTGCGGATAAATGCAAGTTGCAATAGCGATATGCCCTTTCAGTACGAGAGTAAAGTTTCGTTTCTGCTCTTCTGTAAGTTCTCCCAGCGCTATGGTGCGGGTAATGTCGGTAGTACCGTCGAGGTATTGTGCACCCGAGTCTATCAACAGAAACCCTTTGTTATAAATAGTGGCGTTACTTTCGGGAGTAGCACTATAATGTACAATGGCGCCATGCTCGTTAAACCCGGCGATCGTACCGAAACTTTCTCCCACATACAATGCTTGTCGAGAGCGGAATTCACGTAATTTTTCCGAAATCGTGATTTCACTTACTTTACCGCTTGGAATATTGGCTTCGAGCCAGCGGAAAAATTTTACCAGAGCAACCCCGTCTCGTATCATCGCATCTCTGAAACCGGCAATCTCCGTTTCATTTTTAATACTTTTCAGCCAAGCTACCGGAGAAGTGCCGAATATTTTCTTGCAACTTGAATTTAGCGACGAAACCAGTTTATAATTAACTTTGCTTGGGTCGATAAATACAGAATCTCCTTTTCTTTTCGACAGGAAATCGTAAATTTTGGTGTAATCTGCTAATTGTATTTTATTTTTTTTCAGGTATTCGCTCATTTCTTCAGAGACTTTTCGGGCATCCATGAAAAGCACTCTTTCGTTGTCTGAAATATAGGCGAAACAGATTGCTACAGGGTTGCATTGTACATCGGTACCCCGAATATTCAATGTCCAGGCAATTTCATCGAGGGCCGAAAGTAATATAGCATTTGCTTCGTCTTTCCCGATTTTTTCGAGTATTTTGCTGATTTTACATTCGGTAGATTCTCCGCTGTATTTTTCGTCATAAACAAAAGCCGGATCGGTTGGAATTTCCGGCCGGTCTTTCCATATCGAGTCGAAAGGAGAAAAATCGGTGACCAGAGTAAGTCCTTTATTCGTAAAATAAGTTGCGAGACTTTCGTACTCTTTATAGGGGAACATGGATCCATCAATTGCGACGGTAGCTCCCGAAGGTAAAGTTGCCGCCAACCACTCTTGTATCGAGGGTGTGCCGGGCAAACCTTGTTTAAATAATTTGAATCCTGTACCTTCGAGTTGTATCTCTGCCTGTAAAAAATAACGGGAGTCGGTCCAAAGTCCCGCGTCATCGATCGTTACTACAGCTGTTCCTGCAGAACCGTTGAACCCCGAAATCCAGCCTCTTGCTTTCCAATGATTGGCACTATATTCACTTTGGTGGGGGTCGGTTCCCGGTATGATGTACGCGTTTATTTTTTTATCTGCCATTTTCAGGCGAAGGTCTTTTACCCGTGTGGGAATATTTTTATTCATAGGACAATGTATAAATGTGAAATATAACAGTATCAGCAAAGATAAAGGTTAATATCGGGAAAAGAAAATACAGGGTAATAATAAATCCTATTACGTATATCGTTTGTCATCGGGATTTTAGGGGAATAAATGCTTTTGAGATATAAATAAGAAAAGGCTTATCGGTAATGTGAAAAATATTAAAATGTGGGGAAAACGATTAAAATAACTTCGAAAGGTTTGTTTATCAAGAAACAATGTGTAATTTTGCACCGCATTTTATCTACAAGAAATCTTTAAATTATTAAATAATATGATAGTAGTTCCAGTAAAAGAAGGCGAAAACATTGAAAAAGCATTGAAGAAGTTCAAAAGAAAATTTGAGAAAACAGGCGTTATCAAAGAATTGAGAAACCGTCAGGCTTTCGAAAAACCCTCTGTTGCGAATCGTAAAAAAGTGATGCGCGCTATTTACATTCAGAAATTGCAGCAAACTGAAGAATAAAAAGCCTTCTGAGGTTGGAAGATTGAATTCTTTTTGTTATATTCGTAGCGTTAGATATAAACAACGCTCTTTATGTTGATTGAATCATTTTTAAGATATATTCGGTATGAGAAGAATTATTCTTCTCATACCGTTCTGTCTTATAAAAATGATTTATTTCAGTTTAGAGACTATGTAGTGCGTGAGACCGGTGAATTTCGCCCAGAACAAACCGACAGAGATCAGGTAAGAAACTGGATCGTTTCGCTGGTTAAAGAAGGGGATTTGCCACGGTCGGTCGGGCGTAAGATTTCTGCACTGCGTTCGTTCTTTAAGTTTTTGGTATTGCAGAAGGTTATTCCTGATACTCCGATTCGGAATATACAGTTGCCTAAGATTCGAAAAAGGCTTCCTTCGTTTGTAAAACAGGAAGAAATGGATTTACTTCTTGATGAAGTCGATTTCGGAACCGGTTTTAATGCCGTTCGTGATAGGCTTATGATCGGGTTGTTGTATTCGACCGGAATGCGTCGTTCCGAAATGATCGGTTTGCAGGATACGGATGTCGATTTGGATTCCTGTTCGCTGAAAGTAACCGGTAAAAGGGATAAACAGCGAATCATTCCTTTCGGTAAAGAATTAAGGGATATGATAAGAGTGTATGTCGATATTCGGAATGAGAAAGCTGGTGGTGCTACTGGTAGTTTCTTAGTTCGGGAAAATGGAGAACCGCTTTATCCGCAGCTTGTCTATAGGGTAATTACCCGATATTTGAGTTCGGTTTGTTCACTTACCAAAAGAAGTCCCCATGTATTGCGCCATACATTCGCTTCTGCGATGCTGAATAACGGGGCTGAATTGAACAGCGTGAAGGAGTTGCTCGGGCACAGTTCTCTCGCATCTACCGAAGTGTATACGCACATTACGTTCGAGGAATTGAAAAAAAGTTACAAACAGGCTCATCCCCGGGCCGATAAAAAAGGAGGTAATTATGGAAATTAGAATTCAATCGATTCATTTCGATGCTTCTACTCAGTTGGAAAATTTTATTCAGAAAAAAGTTTCCAAGCTTAATCAGTATTGTGATGATATTATTGCTGCAGAGGTTAACCTGAAAGTGGTAAAACCCGAAGCTGTACAAAATAAAGAAGCAGGTATTAAGCTGCTCGTCCCGAAATCGGATGATATTTTCTCGAGTAAGATAGCCGATACTTTCGAGGAGGCTGTAGATATGGCTGTAGATGCTTTGGCAAAGCAGTTGTTGAAAACAAAAGAAAAAACACGGACAAAATAAAAAAATGCAGTAATATTTTTTTATTTCGAAATTAATCTCTAAATTTGCACCCGTTTCGCACTGGAAAAACAATGGCCAAGCGGGTGCGAATTTGTGAATGCCGATATAGCTCAGTTGGCCAGAGCACGTGATTTGTAATCTCGGGGTCGTGGGT
>NZ_JANDHW010000020.1 GCF_024330105.1 Coprobacter tertius | reverse complement strand
TATTATCACTGATTTACAAAATGTATTTTTTTTGTCTCTGTTGAGAAAAATAAGTCCGATATTACAAAAATATCATATCAATTTGAACCGCAATCGTAATCTACCATCGCTAAAATTATAGCTAATAATCGAAAAACGACCGATCTCTTTAGTATTACCAACATGCTTCCCGACACAGGCGCAAGTGTCATAATCTCCTATTTTCACAATTCGCAATGTTTCTCCGGCAGCCGACGGCAATTTACTCAAATCGACTTCTTTCGGAACATTCGCCCGGTCTACAAAAAAGGAAGTAACCGGCAGATGCTGTTCGATAACCGCATTCACCGAGTCTTCGATTTCTTTTATTTTTCCTTCGAAAGGTTCTTCTTCGATACAATAATCACATTTACTTTTTTTACGTTCGATATGGCTATTTTTTGAACGTTCACAGCCGAACATACGTATCATTGTCTGATTCAAGATATGCTCTACAGTATGCATCGGAGGATATTCCTCTTTGTTATGATCATTTAATACAGGTTCTTGTTCCATTATTTTCTATTTAATAAATATCGATATAAAATTAATATTTAGACAATTAGCCCACAATTACCAAAATTTTTTCTGACATATGACTATATAAATACTATCTTGCTTCAAATATTTTTCTCAGAAATCTCTCCTTATGCATAAAAACATTTCGGACAACATAAGATCAACACCATCAGAAAATACTTCCTCTTCATAATACTATAGCCACAATAATTAAAACGTACAGAAATTTAAAAAACACTTTTTAGCAGTCCTATACCCACTCCCCCAATTGGTTCCAACTAATTCATTTCCAAAAAACGGAAGCTTAATATTCTAAAATTGTGAATATATGTATTATATTTGCAAAAACAAAAAGGGTTTTATAAATTTTACACTTATCAACCTAAGATTACATTAAAAAACAAAAGGATATGAAACACCATTTCGGATTCATCAAAAAAATAAGTTTATTTCTGGTCGTCTCGTGTGCACTTTTTCCAACATTAAATGCACAAAAAGCCGACAAAATACTCGAGCTGCTTCAAGAAGGAAAAATAACAAAAGCCGTTGAAAAAAGAAATCAGGTTTATACTAAAGATAAAGACCTTATTCTGATCGATATTTGCGACTGTATTCTATTCAATTCTCCCCAATACAAGGCATACAATCCTGTTATGGCCTACGAAAAAATCAATGAGATAATAAACAGCGGTAATATTATAAATACACAAGGGACGAAAATAAGTACTCAAGATCAACAGAAAATCACGAAATTCCTTAAAAAACACGGTAGCTCACTCGATAAGATAAAAGGAGAAATTGAAAATAATCTTTTAGCTGATGCAAAAAAGACAAATACAGAAGAAGGATATGCCAAAATACTGACTTTATGCAATAATTGCTCTTTCCGACAAGAGGCCATGATGCTAAAAGAAAATGCCGCCTATAATGAAACGATGGAAAAGGGGACTATCGACGCCTATAATTATTTCCTGGCAAATTATCCCGAGTCGGACAAAGTAGAAGAAATAACACAGATTGTCGATAAAATCATTTTCTCGAAACTTAGCAATACAATCGAATCATATAGTGCATTCATACAACAATATCCTCATTCTACCCTTGTACCCGAAGCTCAAAAAAGGATTTATGCTCTTGCTTACGACCAAGCAACAGCGCAAAATACACTCGAAGGCTATACAAGTCTTATTCAACGTTATCCCGAGCATCCTATGAAAACCGAGATACAGGCCAAAATCGAGGAAATGTCTTATCAAGATTTACTGCAAAACTGTACTCTAAAAAAATACGATACGTTTATTGCAGCTTTCCCACAATCGGAATATCGTGCGAAGGCGGAAAATCTCCTTAGACGCATCGACAAATCCCGTTGGAATATCCAAGCCGACGGTTTAAAAGGATATGTAAAAAGCGTAAATGAAATTACCTTGAGCGAGGGATCAAGAAAATCACTCCCCGAAACATCTACAATGACTCAATATAACGAATTAGGGCAAACGACCCTCGTGCAAACGACCAGCGGAAAAGAAATAAAAGCAACGCAATTACTTTATCGAGCAGACTTCTCCCTTAATTCGGCAGTCACTCCGACTGGGAATGAAAAATATTTTTATATCGACGGTACCAACCGGCTTTCTAAAATAACATTTGTAAACAATCGTAAAAAAGAAAGTACATTACAAACATTTACTTATAAGAACGACTTACCGTCACAACAAACAGTTTTTGTATCGGGTGTTAAATATATCACGCTTTACACCTTCGAGAACGATACACTCGTTTCGACTAAGAAATACAAGGCTACAACTCCTAAAAACACGACAATCGATACATTCGATAAAACCGGAAAACTCACGAACCGGTCCGAAAATATCGGTAAAACTGTATCGAATACCCAATACAAATACAACGATAAAGGAGACCTGATAAAAACAATCAATGTAAAAGCGGCAAAAGAAACCGTCACTACCTATGAGTATATCTATGACGAAAGCGGAAACTGGGTTAAACAATCCTGTTTTATCAATGGAAACCTTTCCACAGTAAAACAACGTTCAATCGAATATTATAAATAAAAACAACAAATACAGATTAAACTGAAACGGCCTTTGATAACCGATTTTGTTGTCAAAGGCCATTTCTATTACAATCGCTCACTCATATATTTTAATAATTCCCCGGGATAATCAACAACATGACAAGCCCCGTTTTCGAGAAGTTCACCTTTCGATCGAAATCCCCAAGTCACTCCTACCGATTCAACTCCTGCATTTTTAGCCGTTTGCATATCGACACCTGAATCTCCGGTATAAAGAGTTTCATCTCGAGATATCCCCGCAACCCCGAGTATCTCTTCT
Organism: Coprobacter tertius; assembly: GCF_024330105.1. NCBI lineage: Bacteria > Pseudomonadati > Bacteroidota > Bacteroidia > Bacteroidales > Barnesiellaceae > Coprobacter > Coprobacter tertius. The sequence goes on along the minus strand of NZ_JANDHW010000020.1, from coordinate 24,684 downwards.
ATAATAACCGGATCGGGTTTTACCGGTACCCCTTCACGTTGTCCCAACACAGCAATAAAAGGAATATCACCAAAATAATAATCGATTAACTTCTCTGTTCCCTGCTGATATTTATTAGAAGCCACCGCCAGTTTCACATCTTGATCTGCAAGCGAACGCAGTAAATCGGGTATTCCATCGTAAGGAACCGTATGGCAGGTATTATTAACCGTATAATGTTCAAGAAAATACATTCTCATACGAGCGATATTCTGCTCATTTCGTTCATTTTCCGGAAGTGCTCTTTCAAATAACTTCGCAATTCCGTTACCAACGAAATATTTATACTGCGACACCTTGTGCTCTGGAAATCCACAACAAGATAAAGCAAAATTCGTACTCACAGCTAAATCATCGATCGTATTCAATAACGTACCATCGAGATCGAAAATAACCAGTTTTTTCATCACATAATTTTTTGAAAAACAACAATACGAAAGTCAGCAAAAATGGAGGTCAAAAAATAAGGTCTCCTTTTCCTTGCCGTAGAATTTCGGGCTCTACGCCACTACAATCGACAACCGTCGATGGTTCCAACCCACCATAACCGCCATCGATAACTACATCTACATCATTATGATAATGTTCAGCCATCAACTCCGGGTCGGTAGAATACTCAATAAGATCATCCTCATCCCGTACCGATGTCGTCAATACCGGATTTCCCAATACCCTTACAATCTCTCGTATAATCGTATTTTCCGGTACACGTATTCCTACGGTTTTTCGATTTTTATATATTTTAGGCAGATTTGAATGAGTAGGCAAAATAAAAGTAAATGGGCCGGGCAGATTTTTTTTCATTAGCTTAAAATATGCATTACTTACCTTTACATACTGGCTCAGGTTACTCAGATCATAACAAATAATAGATAAATTCACCTTTTGCGGATTAATATCTTTCAATCTGCAAATTTTTTCTACCGCCCTTACGTTCAACGCATCGCAGCCAATAGCATACACCGTATCGGTAGGATATATAATCAAACCACCCTCTTTCAAGATATCTACAACCCTATCCACCTCACGAGGATTCGGATTTTCAGGATAAATTTTTACTAACGTTGCCATACCCACCTGTTTTTTATACAAATATAAGAATTAATTGATTCGAAAAACAGATATACGAGGAGTACCGTTTTTAAATACGAGCCAATAAAGAAACAGATACTTATAAAAGTATCGAGCTATGGATTATATTTACAAATATGCCCGAAAATTTATAAGATTCCCGGGCACACGCATTCATAATTATTTTTTATAAAGAAAATTTCCAACCTATCCCGATTTCAAAAACACTATTTTTCCAATCGGCATATTTATAAACTTTTGTCAAACCGGCATTATATCGAAATCCTGCTGTCAGGCCCGACTCGAACTCATAACCTAAACCAACACCAATAGCTAACTCAACATGTTTACTTCCAGTAAGATCAACCGTTATTCCTTCTGATTTTACTCGCGGATTTACCAGAAAATTAAGCTCAGGCCCCAATTCTATATTCAACCCTTTAAAAAGGTAGGCCTTTACCATCATCGGCACTTTGAAGTAATTATACTTTATCGTCGTTCCACTACCTTTTGCACCCTGCATACTGAATAGTAACTCAGGTTGTAAAGCAACATAATCGTTAAAACGAAGATTTGCAAAAGCGCCTAAACCGATACCGACACGAGCATTCCCGTCTGACGAAGTCAAATTAGCGATATTCATATTAAACTTAGGTCCGAATCCCACTTTCATCTGAGCAAAAGTAACAGAACCTAAAAACAGCATAACGGATAAAACAATCAATTTTCTCATACTTTCATATTTTAAAATTTCGCATTGCACCTTGTATAAAAGAGGTGTTTTTATGCAAATATCTGTTTACAATAAAACAAATGTAACAAATATTTTAAGAATACGATCCGTTTTCAGGACGGAAATCTTTCGACTCCCGACCATATATATCCTTTTTTCTTAAGGTTTTTATTAAGCGTGAATTTATTTTACAACCGAGACCTATTTCCTATAAATTCCATTTCATATCCGAACTATCAATAAAAACAAAGGTGCTGTAATTATACTTAAACCTTCTCTATTAAAAAATTAAAGGCACGAATTATTACATATATTTACACATAGACTAAGATTTTCATACAAAAACAAAAAAATGTTTTATCACTGAAAAGTGATAGAATTATCGCTATTTTTCATCACGATCTTCATCACTTTCGGTGATTTCTTTCAAAGAAAAAGGTAACAAAGAAACAAAAGGAAATTTACGATATAAGCAATCTTGAATCCCACAGTGCTTACAATATTTTTCATTACAGGAGTCGGAATGTATAGATACCTGCACTTTCTCAGAATAACCTGCCAGAATAATCTCTTTCAGTTTTTCGGCGGCCTCATGTCCTTGTTTAATAGTATAATACCAAGGGAGTGTGAGATCACAATCGATATAATAATAACTCCCGTATTGTATCATTTTGAGATTATGTATATCTATCCAATACACCTGGCGATTACGAGAAATTACTTCAACCAACCCTTTAAGCAGTTCGCTATCGGCTCTATCGAGCAAATTAGCAATTGTCTTTCTTAATATCGAAATACCTGTTATTACGATAATACCTCCGAAAATGAGAGCTAAAGCGCTATCGATCCAAGCAATACGGGTAAAATAAAGAATAAGCAAACCCGCTACCAAACCGATAGTAGAGTAAGTATCGGATTGTAAATGCCTGCCTCCGGCAACTAACGCCATCGAACGGTATTTTTTACCTGTATATATACTATATGCTCCCATCAGGTAATTTATAAGCCCGGAAACAGCAACAATGATAATCCCAATATCGAGCTTCTCGATCACCGAAGGGATAAAAAGACGTTTTATCCCTTCAAATATAATCGATCCACCTGCAATAATAATAAGTATTCCCTCAAATGATGCCGAAACGAACTCTACCTTCCCATGCCCAAAAGGATGATCTTCATCTTTCGGCTTAGCAGCGATATGCAAACTATATAAACTTATAAAACCAGCAGCTACGTTAACGATACTTTCCATAGCATCAGTAAGGATACCTACCGAATTGGTAATAGCAAAAGCAACGAATTTACACACAAGCAACAAAACCGATCCCATTACGATCCAGCGCTGTACTTTTTGCTTTAGTATATCTTCATTCACTTGTGTCATAATATTCTACATAATGAGTTCACCCGGTAAGTCCCTTTCGGGTTTTACCGGGTGAATATATTTTTTACCGATTGTTTTCCGTCAGAGTAATTTTTCTATTTTTGCCTTTAAATCAGCTTTAGAAGACGCGCCTACCTGTTTATCGGCCAACTCTCCATTCTTAAAAAACAAAATCGTAGGGATACTGCGTACTCCGTATTCACTACTGAGTTCATCGTTTTCATCTACATTATATTTGCCGATAACTGCCTTACCTTCGAACTCGGTTGCCAACTCTTCGACGGCAGGCCCTATACTCCGGCAGGGACCGCACCATTCTGCCCACAAATCAACAATCACCAGTTTTCCGGTAGCGATTTCTTCTTTGACATTAGCGTCAGTAAAATGTAAAGCCATAATTCTATAAATTAGTTTTAATAAAAGACTGTTTTTTTAGACTTGAACAAAAGTACAAAAAAAACAATATCCTACATTAATATGTTTAAGAATTTGCACAATATCTTTATTCACAATATACCAGCTTAACTTCATGCATTAATTTTGAACGAGAGCTCCTCACTCGAATTAAGAAAATTTATCAGTTCTTTTGTCACACTGATATTCGTATTACGAGCAAAGAGTTTCACCCGGTAATTACTCTCGGGATCTACCAGTTCGAAAAACAATTTCGTCTGCGACTCTTTATGTGCTGGCAACAAATCATATAATGTATCGATATTTCCTTTATGTAAAGAACCCAGAGGTATCGAAATAGTAATATTCTCCAATAACTGATCTTTTACATCAGGTAACTGAGTAATAGAAGAAATACGGAGATCATATTCGCTTTCATTGAACTTGCGAGGCTGATATTGTCCTCGTATAAGAAGATACATACCGTTAAATCCGAATTTTCGGTAATCGACAAAATCATTTCCGAACAAAGGTATTTCGGCTGTACCCGAATAATCTTCTATTTTAAGGATACCGAAAGGCTTACCTCGCTTAGTCATTCCTTCTCTAAATCCGGTAACAATACCCCCCATAACAATCTCACGCCCGATAAGAGCAGAACGGTCTGCTAACTCAACCATGCGTGTATTACAACCATACTCTAAAGCGATTGCATAATCGTCGAGAGGATGAGCCGAAAGATAAATGCCCACCAATTCCCGTTCTTTATCGAGACGTTCGAGATCAGACCATTTTTCGGCCGGTAAAATTTCCGGCTTTGAAATTTCAATAGTATTGCTACCCCCAAACAGAGAATTAGTCTGCATCTGTTTATCGACCTGATATTTATTCCCGTATCTTACCAGCGTCTCGAGAAAACTCTCACCTTTACTATTTTGCACAAAATACTGCTCTCGCTGTAACTCGGGAAAACTATCGAAGCCCCCCGCCAATGCCAAACTTTCGATATTTTTCTTATTACATGCGTTCAGGTTTACCCGCTGTACAAAATTAAAAATACCCGTAAATGGACCATTCGCATTTCGCTCATCCATAATAGCCTTGACAGCTGATTCACCTACACCTTTTACAGCGCCCAGACCAAACCGGATATTACCTTCTTTATTAGCGGTAAACTTCAGATTACTTTCATTTACATCCGGGCCGAGTACCTGTATACCCATGGCTTTACATTCATCCATGAGTTTAGTAATTTCAGTAATGTTCGAAATATTCCGACTCATTACCGCAGCCATATATTCCGAAGGATAATTCGCTTTCAGATAAGCTGTCTGATAAGCTACCCACGAATAACAGGTAGCATGCGATTTGTTGAAAGCATAAGAAGCAAATTTTTCCCAGTCGGCCCATATTTTTTCGAGAGTTTCGGCCTTATGACCATTCTTTTTACCCCCGTCGATAAATTTCGGTTTTAAAGCATCCAGTTTATCTTTTAGTTTTTTACCCATCGCTTTACGCAAAGCATCCGATTCACCACGGGTAAAATCGGCCAGCAATCGCGAGAGTAACATCACCTGTTCCTGATACACGGTAATACCATACGTATCCTTCAGGTATTTTTCCATAACCGGAATATCATATTCGATAGGCTCACGACCATGTTTCCGGTCGATGAACTGAGGAATATAATCCATAGGGCCCGGACGATATAAAGCATTCATAGCGATAAGATCCTCGAAGGTAGTAGGTTGTAACTCCCGCAAATATTTTTGCATACCGGCCGATTCGAACTGGAACGTACCTATCGTCCGCCCCTCGCTATATAGCTTATAAGTAGCTTCGTCATTAATCGATATTTTATCGATATCGATATCGATCCCCCTGCTCAATTTTATATTCGCAACCGCTTCTTTTATAATCGAAAGGGTCTTTAACCCGAGAAAGTCCATTTTAATAAGTCCGGTGTCTTCGATAACAGAACCTTCATACTGGGTAACCAGCATTTTTTCTCCTGTTTCCTTGTCGTCGGCCGTACTTACCGGAACCCAATCGGTAATATCATCACGACAAATGATTGTTCCACAGGCATGTACACCAGTACCCCGCACATTCCCTTCGAGCATCTGCGCATATTTCATTGTCTCGTTTATCAGAATATTATCCGATTCACAAGCCTGACGCAATTCGGGAACAGCTTCGATACAATTCTTAAGATTTATCTTGGGTGACTTTCCGTTTTTCTCAGGTAAACGGTCGGGGATGAGTTTGGTCAAACGGTCCGATTCAGACAAAGGTAATTTCTCCACTCTGGCCACATCTTTTATAGCCAGTTTGGTCGCCATTGTACCATAAGTAATAATGTGAGCGACTTTCTCATAACCATATTTTTCGGTTACCCAACGTAACACTTCACCTCTACCGTCGTCATCGAAATCGATATCGATATCAGGGAGAGATATACGATCGGGGTTCAAAAAACGCTCGAACAGTAAATCATACTGTATAGGATCTATTTTCGTGATTCCCAAACAATAGGCCACAGCAGATCCAGCTGCCGATCCACGACCAGGCCCTACCGAAACTCCCATACGACGAGCAGCCGCAATAAAATCCTGCACAATAAGAAAGTAACCCGGAAATCCCATTGTCTTCATAATATGAAGCTCAAAAATCATTCGTTCCTCTACCTCAGCCGGTAAGGGATCTCCATATAACTCTTTCGCTCCATCGAAAGCCAGCTTTTTAAGGTAATCGGCCTCGAGCTTGATACGATACAATTTATCGTATCCTCCCAGAGTATCTATTTTTTTATGTGCATCTTCTTCACTAAGTACCACTTTTCCGTTCTCATCTCTGGTAAACTCGTCGAACAGGTCTTTTTCAGAATATTTCTGCCGATATTCGTCCTCGGTACCAAATTCTTCAGGGATAGCGAAAGTCGGCATAATAGGAGGATGATCGATAGAATAGAACTCTACTTTATCACATATTTCTTGCGTATTAATCAAAGCCTCGGGCACATCTCCAAAAAGATCATTCATTTCGGCCGTAGTTTTCAACCACTCTTGTTTTGAATAAAGCATACGGTTAGGATCATCGAGATCTTTTCCTGTACTCAAACAAATAAGACGGTCATGTGCTTCGGCATTCTCCTCATCCACAAAATGAACGTCATTGGTACAAATGACCTTAATATTATATTTTTTAGCGAACTCAAGTATTTTTTCATTAGCCGTCACCTGCAAAGGATAAGCCTCGTGATTGGCCCGAGGAACAGTTGCCTTATGACGCTGGAGCTCGAGATAATAATCATCGCCGAATACCCTCTTATGCCATTGCACCGCTTCTTCAGCTTCGTCGAGCAACCCTTTATTTATTTTTTTAGGGACCTCGCCTCCTAAACAAGCAGAAGATACGATAAGTCCTTCATGATATTTCTCAAGTTCGACCCGATCGGTACGAGGACGCATATAAAAACCTTCCGTCCAAGCTTTCGACACCAGCTTGATCAAGTTGTGATATCCTTTTTCATTCTTTGCCAGTACGACCAGATGATATCCGCTTTGGTCAGGCTTTCCATTTTTATCCTGTAACCGTTGGCGTGCAACATACATTTCACAACCGATAATCGGCTTAAACAGTTTTTTTTCTGCTTCTTCGATACGTTTTCTGCAATCGGCGATCTCAACCTCCCGATTTTCACTCTCTACAGTACCTTTTTCGAGTCCCGATAATCGTTTTTTCAGCTCTTTTATTTCGCTTTTTATCCCACTGTTCTTTTTATTCACATAATTATAAAACTCTTTTATTCCGAACATATTCCCATGGTCGGTAATGGCGATGCCGGGCATTCCGTCGTGCATGGCTTTATCTACCAAAGCCTGAATACTGGCTTGGCCATCGAGAATAGAGTATTGTGAATGGACGTGCAGATGTATAAAAGGATGCATGTTCTTTTGTGTTTTATCTTGTTCGAGGTGTAAAGTTACAAAGCAAATCGCAGCCAGAAAAAAAGAATCTGCAAAATTTTATGGTTTCCGAAACTTTAACATCCGACCAATTCTTCTTAATCTGCAAAAAAGCGGTTTTACTGTTTTCGAATTTATCCACATACACTCATTCCTATATATCGAATAATATCTCTTAAATCTATTTTGTCACAGTAAAGAAAAAACGACATTCTCTTTTCCCAAAGAAAATGCCGTATAACCAAAATATATAGAATAGTTTAATCGAAAAAATATACATCGTATTTGCTTATTTCTGTCACAGAAATAAAAGAGATTTTTACATTAACAAAAATAAAAACCGAACATTACTCTTACAAAAAATATCGACAAACCGGGGAATGAACACGACAAACCGGAATAAATTATCGGTAATTTATTTTACAAAAGTCATTTTTATCTATCTGTTTTACTATCAGTTAATCTTTTTTATTCCATTTAACACAAACTTTACCCTTATGACTATTCTCTATATGACCATAAAAATAAAAAGTTTCCTGCCCCAGCCCTATCTCCGAGCCATTTCCCGATAAAAAAGCAGTTGTTTTCATAAAAGACGAAATTATTGTTTATTCTCTCATAAAATCTGAACAAAACAGGCCTCCATCCCGTTTATAAGAAGTATAAGGGCATAAATATAAAATTATGGAAGAACTACGGTTTATAAATAATATGTCATCTTTATTGTATAAAACTCAAAAAGATAATTTCGGTCCTAGTACGCATCTCAAAGAATTGCAGGAATGGAATCTGCTGTTCGCAACATCTTGTGTAATGATGATTGAAGAAGAATATCATGTACATTTGGATATTAATGATTTATCTCATGTAGATACTGTTTCGGAACTTTATCGATGTATCCGCAATTTACAGAAATGATATTTTATACGTTAAGATAATGGAGGAATTGATAGGATGAAAATGCTGCTGTTAGCTGAATCTTTATCGTCTGTTTCGGGAGATTCCGGAATGGGCAATAGCCATATCATCGCCTCACTGAAACAAGGAAATCATCAACTTAAAGTTTTATGTGCGTCAAAAGACGGTTGTGTCATACCTCATTGGCCGGGAATAGAAATCGAACAACTATTCATTCCCGAAAAAAAAATCAAAAAGAATTCGTTCATATCATTTATAACCAATCATCTGCATAAGAAAAATACGAACGATCCGGAAAAAGAAAAATCCGAACTTTGGATAAAGGGTATATCTCAAGCCATTTCTCAGACGAAAGTCTCATACGATATGGCTTTTATTTTACCCGAAGGGCACTCTTTTATACCAGGTTTTGCTTTTTCCCAATTAAATACCGGTATTCCCTGGATAGCCGGATTTTCACACATGCACCCATTCAATTTCAATATCAAGCAAAGTATAAATGAAGAAAACTGGATGCGTTTTCGTTTTAGAATCGTCGCAGAACAAGCTACCTGGCTCGCCAGTCCTTCTATAAGGCTATGCGAACAAATCTTAACGATTGCACCGACTTTGCACTCCAAGCTATTATATCTTCCCTATCCGTCGACAAAAATTCCTGTAGATCATGTTACGCGCGAGGAACAGTCGATTCGTTACCCTTCATCGTGGTTCACTCTGCTTTGCCCCGGCAAATTAACCTACATTCCATTTGTACACCGTTTCTTAAAGGCCTTCGGCCGTTTTATCGGACAGCTTCCACCCGAGGCTTCTCCCGTAAAACTATTGCTATGCGGTGACGTGAGCCATGAGACTGAGATGGAAATACAAAATTATGGATTACACCCTTACATCCGCGCTGTAAAATTGGGTACGACCCGTTATTACGAGCTGCTCAAAGAGGTGTCGGCCCTTCTGCATACAGAAGAAAACCAGAACGATTCATTATTTCTGCCCGGATATATACCAAGCTGTATATCGGCAAAACAACCATTACTGGCATGCGTACAATACCGTTCTGAGACTCGCCGGCTATTGGGAGAAGAATTACCCCTTTATTGCAACGCAAATGATGAAGACGATATATATTATGCATTAATAAGGCTTTGGCTTCATTGGCACAATAATGAGCCAAGACCAGACTACCCGGAAAAACTCTTATACTTAATTAGCGAACAAAACATAAATTCGATAATGGATATGACCCTGAGACTAAATATCAGGGAAACAGAGCCGATAAAAGATTAAAAAACAATATGCTATGTGTGGATTAGCCGGTATAGCAGGAGAAACCGAGAATATGGATAAACTCCTGAATAAAATGATAAAAATACAAGAGCACCGGGGCCCCGACGGTTCCGATACATGGGCGTCATGGTTTTGCGATGCTCGCATCGGGCTGGCTCACTCCCGATTGACGGTGAGAAAGAGAGCGGAAACGGAAATCCAGCCTTATCTCGACGAAGACACGGGAATTGTCATCATGTTCGACGGGAATATACACAATTACAAAGATATCTATAAACAACTCGAAGATCATTATCCTTTCCGTTCGGGCAGCATGTCAGAAGTTGTTGCAAAAGCCTATCATCGCTGGGGTCGCAACCTTTCTGAACATTTGGAAGGCACCTTTTCTCTTGTCGTTTACGACCGTTCTGGGAAACAACTATTTATTACCCGGGATCATTTCGGTATAAAACCGCTTTATTTTGCATTACAAAAAGGGAACTTTTATTTCGCGTCCGAAATAAAAGCTTTATTTGCTGCCGGAGTAAACAGGCAAATGTCTCCTCACCGATGGTCGTCGTATCTCACATACGCATCATACGGAATGCCGTACGAAACCTTTTGGGAAAACGTATATCAGTTACCCGCAGGACATTCATTATTTTTCGACGGCTTTTCTCTCGATGTATGGCAATGGTACGATTTTAAACAGGCCGTTTCGGAAATCGCTGTTCCAAATAATGAAAAACCGGCAGCCGAACGCTTACTCAGTCTAGCCGATAATGCAATTTTATCTAATCTCGATACGGATGTACCGATAGGGATCAACCTATCGGGTGGAATCGATTCGTCTTTTTTGTTAGGACTCCTAAATCGACATTGCGATATTCCATTACAAATTTATTCATACTACAGCGGCGACAAACTCGATGATGAAATTCTCTGGACCGAAGAGATGATTTCACACACACCTTATCGTCTCGAGCAAGTACGCATGACCGCCGAAATGGTAAAAACCGAAGCTCGGTATATCGCCCGCATTCAAGACGAACCTTTCGACGGAATCGATTCGTTAGCCTATGCTCGTTTATTTAGAATAGCCAGAAAACGAGGCACTATCGTACTTTGTGACGGACTCGGACTCGACGAAGTATGGGGAGAATACCCACACCGAAATCATAACATTCAGGCGGTTTCTGATGAATCGATCTGCCTGAGATCCGATTTTAAAGAATTAGCACGTAGTCCCGAAGCTCCTGCACCATTCAATACCGAATATGAAAATCAAAGGTATTATGACCTGTTCTATGGAAATATACCTCATCAGCTGCGTTTCCACGACCGTGTAAGCATGGCTTATTCAACCGAATTAAGGAAACCATTTCTCGACCATAAATTAGTTGAATACGCATTTGCCGTTCCCGAACGATTAAAATTACAAAATCATACCGATAAGTGGCTCATCAGGAAATTGTCCTCTCGTATGCTGCCTTCCGATACACGTCTCGCTCCTGAAAGAAAAGTGGCAAAAAACCAAAAAAATTGGTTGGTAAACGAACTGAAAGAATGGGTCGACGATTCGGTTTCAGGATTACGTAACGGAAAAATATCGCACTGGATCGATGGAGATCATCTCGAAAAGGAATGGAAACATTATAAAGACGGAACAATCGATTGTGATGTCATGCGCGTATGGAGATGGCTAAATCTGCATATTCTTCTCAATAACGAATGATTTACCTGGCCAGATAATAAAAGGTGGTGATAAATGATGTATATTTGTCTCAAATATTTATGGCGAGATGGAATTTATCGAACAAAAAATACCCGGTGTATTTATTATAGAACCAAAAGTTTTCGGTGACGAACGAGGATATTTCATGGAAACCTATCGGAAAGATCTGTTCGACGCCAACGTAGCAAAAACAGAATTTTTACAGGATAACGAATCATGCTCGACTTATGGAGTATTGCGTGGGTTACATTACCAAACCGGAGAGTATTCACAGGCTAAACTCGTGCGGGTGATCGAAGGTAAAGTCCTCGATGTCGCTGTCGATCTGAGAAAATCATCCCCCACCTTCGGGCAACACGTGGCTGTAGAGCTTTCATCTCGCAATAAGCGACAATTATTTATCCCACGGGGATTTGCCCATGGCTTTCTCGTTCTTAGTGAAACCGCTGTCTTCACTTACAAAGTAGATAATGTATATGCCCCTAACGCAGAAGCCTCTTTGCAATTCAATGATCCTGCTTTACAGATACACTGGCCCGTTCCCGAGTCGGAAATGATCCTTTCTTCGAAAGACCGCTCTGGAAAACCTCTGTCTGAAACAATACTCTTTGAATAATCTTATTCTATATATATAATTTACAGCCGGATCATACCGGCTGTCTTTTTAACTCCCCATACCTGCCCTGTTAAGTAGATAACAGCAGATTACAAATTGCCATATACCAATATAGAAAAATTCATTTTAACTGAAGTTTTTCCTACCTTTGCGGCAAAAAAAGAGATCGTAATGACTAAAATAGGTTCTACCCTTTCTAAGGTAGGTAAAAAGGCCCTTCTTTGTGGCTCGGGGGAATTAGGGAAAGAAGTCGCAATAGAATTACAGCGATATGGAGTAGAAGTAGTCGCATTAGATAAATACGAAAATGCACCCGCCATGCAAGTGGCACACCGCTCATATGTTTTGTCTATGCTCGACGGCAAACGACTAAAAGAAATCATCGAGTTAGAAAAACCCGATTATATAATTCCAGAAATAGAGGCTATCGCGACCGAAACACTATTAACACTCGAAAAAGAAGGCTTTAGTGTAACCCCTACGGCAGATGCAGCCTATCTTACGATGAATAGGGAAGGAATAAGACGGTTAGCAGCAGAAAAACTGGGAATTAAAACCTCTCCTTACCGTTTTGCATCTACAAAAGATGAATTCGAAAAATGTATTTATGAAATAGGAATGCCATGCGTCGTAAAACCTATTATGAGTTCTTCGGGACACGGACAAAGTGTGGTACATACCCAAAAAGACATCGATCCCGCATGGCATTATGCGCAAGAAGGAGGCCGGGCAGGTGCCGGACGCGTTATAATAGAAGGATTTATAGACTTCGATTACGAAATAACTTTACTCACAGTACGTCATATCGGAGGAATTGCTTTTCTCGAACCGATCGGCCACCATCAGGTAGATGGAGACTACCGTGAATCATGGCAACCTCAAGTTATGAGTACGGAAGCCCTACGAAAAGCTCATGACATCGCCCGAAAAATAACCGACGCATTAGGTGGCTGGGGAATTTTCGGTGTCGAAATGTTTATTAAAGACGACGAAGTTCTGTTTAGTGAAGTATCTCCAAGACCCCATGATACAGGAATGGTTACAATGATCTCACAAGACTTATCGGAATTTGCACTCCATGCACGTGCAGTATTGGGATTACCGGTACCGGGTATACGATTTTACGGACCATCGGCCTCAAAGGCCATTGTCGTTGAAGGAGACTCGGACAAAATAGAGTTTGAAAATCTCGAAGGAGTTTTAAGTGAACCCGATGTGCATTTGCGGTTATTTGGTAAACCCGAAGTAAATGGACATCGGCGTATGGGGGTTATCCTTGCAATTGCAGATACGGTAGAAGAAGCCCGTCAAAAAGCAGACCGGGCTTACAACAAATTGAAGATAACGATACACCCTCGATAATTTACATTGTGAATTATTTGGCACACATATATTTATCAGGAAACTCTACCCGCATGCAGGTAGGCGGATTTATTGCCGATGCAGTAAAGGGAAAATACGATAATTATCCCAAGACAATACAAAAAGGAATAGCTTTGCATCGTGAAATCGATATTTTTACCGATTCTCATGAAACAGTAAAAGAATGTATCGCTCGCTTACGGCCTCATTTCGGGAAATATTCGACCATATTACCCGATTTGTTTTTCGATCATTATCTTGCGTCCGATTTTACTGATTTAACCGGAAAATCGCTCGATAGTTTTTCATACCGGTTTTATATTTCATTAATACTGAATTATAAACACCTACCCTTACGTGTGCAAAACTTTGTATGGCATTTTATAATTACAAACCGGCTAGGTCGTTACCGCACATTAAAAGGGTTAAATGAATCATTAGAGATCATGCGACGTTATAACCGTCTTCCTCTCGATACGGATGAAATAATGATACATTTTCGAGAAAATTACAACTTTTACCGATCGGCATTCGACGCATTTTTTCCTGAAATAATTTATTTTGCCGCAGATCACAGACATGCGAAATAAAAAAGGCTCAAAACCGCTTATAGCAGACAGCAATTAAAAGGCTTGTTTTTCAGAAAAAAAAATATTAATTTTACATTTGATATTTATAAGAATATCATTTGCTTCTTTAAAACCGATGAAACAATCATAATAAATTTCCGGTGTGGTATTTTATCCGTTTCTCTGTTCTCGATATCTGAAGAATTAAACATTAAATTAATTCTTGCGATTTTCTTTTTATTGATAACTGAATGTAAAATGAGAGACCGCCGTCACGGCCTGCAATTGTCATCTCCACCCCGTTATCGCTGGTTACGTTGGATCTTTTACATTGCATTATTGCTTGTAATTCTTACTTTCGGTGGCGGTAAAGACGTATTTATTTACTTTCAATTCTGACAAAATATGAAACGCTTTTTACTATACTCGATATTATTCGGTACTCTATTTTGTATAAGATGTCCTATATCCCGAAGACATGACTAAAAACATATTGATATTAGGAGATTCTCATACCGAAAACGCAATAAACGATTCTATATTTTCTAATAGCCTTAATTACTCTGCCAGCGCCGACGCTTACATTTTCAGTTATGTAAAATAAAGGCAATACTGAATAGTAAATGTGCTTAGGAGGGAGTCCTAACCCATTACAATTGGAATACCTGCACAAAATAGTCGAACTTTGCGAGCAGCAACACATAAAATTATACTTTATCAATACTCCGATTTATCAAATTGACAAATATTGGGATACAGAAGATTTTTATAAAAAAATTAAAACAATGTTCGGTAACGTAGAGTTTCTCGATTACGGACGATTACAATTTCCAGACTCCTGTTATGGAGATATCGATCATCTGAATTACAAAGGAGCCAAACAATTTTCACTTTACCTCGAGAAAAATTTCCGGAGCAATCCTCCTGTTTGTCAATCACAGTCCGAATAATAAAAAAAGAGAGAAAAAGACATATAATAAAAATTAGCACTAACTTTGTCGCCTACTAAAAACATAATCTGATATGTCAACGTATACCGAAGACTTACGTAAAGTCACCACACACCGCCTTTTCGAAATGAAGCAACGCGGTGAAAAAATCTCGATGCTTACCGCATATGATTATTCTATGGCAAAACTGATCGATCAGGCTGGCATGGATGTAATACTTGTCGGAGATTCGGCATCGAATGTCATGGCCGGAAATATTACTACACTTCCTATGACTCTCGACCAAATGATTTACCATGGAGTTTCTGTAGTAAAAGCCGTTAAACGCGCTCTTGTCGTAGTAGACATGCCTTTCGGTTCTTACCAGGGAAATTCGAAACAGGCCGTCGCTTCGGCTATACGCATTATGAAAGAAACAGGAGCAGACTGCATTAAAATGGAAGGTGGTTCTGAAATAGAAGAATCGATCGCACGCATTCTCAGTGCGGGAATTCCTGTGATGGGACACCTGGGCCTCACCCCGCAATCGATTAACAAATTCGGGACATATACCGTAAGGGCAAAAGAAGAAGCAGAAGCCAAAAAGTTACTTGAAGATGCTCATTTACTTGAAAATCTCGGTTGTTTTGGAATTGTTCTTGAAAAAATTCCTGCCAAACTGGGAAAGCAAGTAGCCGATGAACTCTCCATCCCCATTATCGGAATCGGTGCGGGCGGAGACGTCGACGGACAGGTTCTGGTCATGCACGACATGCTTGGAATCAATAAAGGATTTTCACCCCGTTTCCTGCGCCGTTACGCCGACCTTTCAACCATCATAACCGATGCCGTAGGAAATTATATCAAAGATGTTAAAACAAAGGACTTCCCGAACGAATCAGAACAATACTAATATATATTTTTCAGGAACGAGGAGCTATAGATATGACACTCTAAACTTTTTGTTCCTGAAAAATTTTAAATTAATCACACATACTTTTTCACATAACCTTCCCTTCCCCCAAAAAAGAATTTTCATGTTTTAATTTTCAGTTTTACATACAAAATTATTATCCGAAAATATTCCCGATACTCATACCCGCCCCAACTGAGTATAAGACGTAAAACTATTACATACTATAAAGGCATTTTTCAAAAAGACAATAAGTTACCCAAATTGACAACTCAACATGACAAAATAGGAAAGAAAGACAATCTTCTTCTTTAAATACTGAATTTTTTCTCCATTTTTATATCAAAAATCTATTTTTTCGAAAATAAAATAGTTACCTTTGCACCGGAAAAATAAACACGCAAATGAAAGCATTCGGGCTGATCTTGATCGCAACTTTTCTATCCGCTGTTTTATTATTAGCATCATGCGGAACTACCAATCCATGCGGATGCTAAAAAACAAGGAAGACACGAAACGAGAAAGAAAGACTTGAAATTAAAAACGCAATTAATTTGTTTTTTATAATAAACCCTTTAAAGTTTTATTACAATGATTAAAGTAGGTATTAACGGTTTTGGCCGTATCGGACGTTTCGTTTTCCGTGCTGCTCAAAAAAGAAATGACATTGAAATTGTTGGTATTAACGACCTTTGCCCGGTAGATTACTTGGCATACATGTTGAAATACGACACAATGCACGGACAATTCGATGGTACTATCGAAGCTGACGTGGAAAAAAACCAATTGATCGTAAACGGTAAAAAAATCCGTGTAACTGCAGAAAAAAATCCTGCTGACCTGAAATGGAACGAAATTGGCGCTGAATATGTAGTTGAATCGACAGGTTTGTTTTTGACTAAAGAAAAAGCTCAGGCTCATATCGACGCTGGTGCAAAATATGTTGTAATGTCAGCTCCTTCTAAGGACGATACTCCTATGTTTGTTTGCGGTGTAAACGAAAAAACCTATGTTAAAGGTACTAAATTCGTTTCTAACGCTTCTTGTACTACAAACTGTTTGGCTCCTATCGCCAAAGTTCTGAACGACAAATTCGGTATCACCGACGGTTTGATGACTACCGTTCACTCTACTACTGCTACACAGAAAACCGTTGACGGTCCTTCTATGAAAGACTGGAGAGGTGGTCGTGCTGCTTCTGGCAACATTATCCCTTCTTCTACCGGTGCTGCTAAAGCTGTAGGTAAAGTTATTCCTTCTTTAAACGGAAAACTTACCGGTATGTCTATGCGTGTCCCGACTCTCGATGTTTCGGTTGTCGACCTGACCGTAAACTTGGCTAAACCGGCTACTTATGCCGAAATTTGCGCTGCTATGAAAGAAGCTTCTGAAGGCGAACTGAAAGGTATCCTCGGATACACTGAAGATGCCGTAGTTTCTTCTGACTTCCTTGGCGACGCTCGTACCTCTATCTTCGATGCTAAAGCAGGTATCGCTCTTACCGACACCTTTGTTAAAGTTGTTTCTTGGTACGACAACGAGATCGGTTACAGTAACAAAGTTCTCGACCTGATCGCACACATGGCTTCTGTAAACAAATAATTATAGTTACCATAATAAAAAACGGCCTGAACTATTTCAGGCCGTTTTTTATTATGGTAACTTACACAGATTCCATTTAAGTTATACAGTAATAGATTGTTAAAGAATAATTACGCCATAGAAAAAAAAGAAATTACTCAAAAAAAAATCGAAATCAGACTGCATTCTTACCCACTTATTTGTTTATACTCTATAACTCAAAAAATTAAGGACAATGATTAAAGTAGGTATTAATGGTTTCGGCCGCATTGGCCGGTTTGTTTTCCGCGCCGCCCAAAAAAGAAGCGATATAGAAATCGTTGCCATAAACGATCTGGCTCCGGCTGATTATCTGGCTTATATGCTCGAATACGATACAATGCATGGCCATTTTGATGGAACTATCGAAGTGGACACCGCAAAAAGCCGGTTAATTGTTAATGGTAAAACCATACGAGTTACAGCCGAAAAAGATCCGGCCAATCTCAAATGGGATGAAATAGGAGCCGATTATATTGTAGAATCGACAGGCCTATTTCTCACTAAAGAGAAAGCTCTTGCCCATATCGATGCCGGGGCAAAATATGTTATAATGTCGGCTCCCCCCAAAGACGACACCCCGATGTTTGTTTACGGGGTAAACGAAAAAACGTATCAGAAAGGAACACAGTTCGTCTCCAACGCATCCTGCACAACTAATTGCGTAGCTCCCTTAGCAAAAGTTCTGAACGATAAATTTGGAATTACCGACGGTCTGATGACCACCGTACATTCCACTACAGCCACACAGAAAACAGTCGACGGCCCCTCTCTGAAAGATTGGCGGGGTGGACGTGCCGCATCGGGTAACATTATTCCGTCTTCTACCGGTGCAGCCAAGGCTGTAGGCAAAGTTATCCCTTCGTTAAATGGAAAACTTACCGGTATGGCTTTTCGGGTACCCACCCTCGATGTATCAGTTGTAGACTTAACTGTAAAATTGGCTAAACCCGCAAGCTATGACGAAATATGTAAAGCCATGAAAGAAGCATCTGAAGGCGAGCTGAAAGGAATTCTCGGATACACTGATAAAGATGTAGTCTCTTCTGATTTTCTCGGAGACCCTCGCACTTCCATTTTCGATGTAAAAGCAGGTCTCTCTCTTACCGATACCTTCGTTAAAGTAATCTCTTGGTACGATAATGAAATCGGTTATAGTACAAAAATTCTCGACCTGATAGACTACATGGCTTCTGTTAACAAATAAAATTTAGTAAAAAGCTTCCTATAAAGTAGGAAGTTTTTTTATAGGTAAGAAGATATTATAATAAATTCCAATTTCAAAAAATAACTTTATGCTCGAAATAGATAATTCCAGCAATTTTAGAGCCGAATGGCAAAACAAATCAAATAAATTTGTATATTTATCATTCGAACATTTAAATTTTTATTACCTATGAGCGTAAAGAAACATTATCCGATAGGAATTATCGCTATTACAACTATTACCCTGTTTTCCTGCAACTCACAAAATAAAAACGGTGCTTCACTACAGTCAGAAAAAAACAATACAAAAGATACAACCATTGTCTTAAAAGACTATGGAAATAAACCGACGGTACTCGATATCGAATCTTACACATTAAACAATAATAATTTCAGAACAGTATTATGGACCGGCTCGAATTTACAGGTTACATTAATGAGTATTCCTGTCGGAGGAGACATAGGCCTCGAATTACATCCTAATATCGATCAGTTTCTACGTATCGAAGAAGGAGAAGGACGAGTAATGATGGGAGATGCAGAAGATAACCTCGATTTCGTCCAAACCGTTAAAGCCGATAATGCAGTATTTGTTTCTGCCGGGAAATGGCATAACATCGTAAATACAGGAGATAAACCCCTCAAATTATACTCGATATACGCCCCAGCCGAACATCCGCACGGCACTATCCATAAAACACAAGCCGAAGCAATAGAAGCGGAACATCATCATTGAGATTGAAAATAATTTCATTTTTTAAAAACGATATTACAAGTAACACTCCATTATACGGAATATTTTAATAAAAACAGGCCCGTCCGGTATAATCAGACGGGCCTCTGTTCATCTTTACCATTCCGGCAATTTCTCACCGGTCACACACATACACATTATAATTCTTAAGATAAGCATTAATCAGTCGTAAAGTCAATTTTTTACCCTCGTTTACAGAGCCTGTTATTTCCACTTTCTCATCCCGTTCTATCTCCCGCAAACCGAAACTAAAATCCACGACCCTGCTTCCGTCCTTCGTAAATATAAATTCTGCCGTTAACAAAAACCGCATCCCTTCAAGTACAGGTTCGTAATCACCTCGATACGCCAACCCTGTAAGGTCATTATAGTCAAAATGCGACATAAACTCGGCTGCACTTAATAATGCCAACTGCCTGGCTGTAATTTTTATCATTATTATTCCCCTCCCTTTATATGCTTTAATTTACATGATCCGATAGTTCTTTTTCTTTTTCCCAAATAACGCAATCGCCATTGCCTCCTGATTATTACTTTATATATCCGAAAAAATCCTACCCGATTCGTATAAATATATTTTTGTTATTAAATTTCATTTTTACGGCGAATTTACTTAACTTTCCAGTCTCAATTTGCTAAACGACCTGTGCTGCCTTCCATTTAAGAACAGCACAAATATATGGTATTTTTACCATATACAAAAATTTATTGAGGTAAAAATACCATATTTAGAACTATTCTGAATTACGCCCCATGAACAATGAAGTTATCATACAGAGAATTAAAGATTTAATACGAGAATTAGGTGTTTCTCAAAATGAGTTTGCTGATCGTATCAAAACCGATCGTTCGAATTTTTCGAAACACATGAATGGTAAATTACCAATTGGCAACGTACTCATTAATAAAATTCTGGTTAGTCTCGATGTCTCAAAAGACTGGCTGCTCGAAGGCGTAGGAAATATGTTTCAATCTTCATTTTCCGAGAATAATGTCGTAACTGTATCCGGCAAGGCTATAGGAGAATTACAACAAAGAGGTGCTCCCGTTTATGACATAGATGTCACTGCCGGGCCTACTGGAAGAGAATTGGCTTTTTCGAGAGATTCACTTATCGGGAGCATCGATATACCGCTTATCAGTAATCGCACCAAAGTAGTAAACGTTAGTGGTAATAGTATGGAACCTGTTATTTGCAATAATGATCTTATCGCCATACGGGAAATAACCAATTTCGATCTTATTTTTTGGGGACAAATTTATGTCGTTATCCTTGATGATTACCGTATGGTCAAATACCTTAGACGACATGAAAATACCGATATGATAATATTAAGAAGTGAAAATAAAGAATACGATGATATCGAAATCCGCAAAATCGATATCCGCAGGCTATTTATAGTCGAAAACATTATCCGAATAGATAGTCGCCTATAATTGTTAATTTAACCCATGTTTTTAACTAACAATACTTAATTAACCCCTATTTTTTAATAGAAACCTTGTAAAACCAACAAAAAACGGCTATATTTGTAATACGTTTTTTCATGGTATTAGATTTAAGGTTAATTAGAAAATTGGGTTGTCGAGATGACAACCTTTTTCTTTTTAAACTTAACTGTCAAAATTTAAAAATACAAGCTATCATTCATTTATATCTATTCTTGTCCATCTATCGGTTCTATAGAAGGTGAATTAAAAATTTTATCAGCCAAAGCCTTGTCTTTCTCAAATATTTGTAACCGTACGCCACTGATATCCTCGTTAAAAATAGGATATAGAGTTGCCATATTTTCATTTGTAACAAAAGCCGGTACCCCATTCGCCTCAAGAATATTTTTTGCTTCATACGCAGCAAAAGGAGTATCATAAGTTTTATACGTAATAATTTCAGATTCTGTATCCATAGCAGTTGTTTTTCTGATAAATATAGAGTTTTTTTTAAGACTTACAAACGTTTTCGATCAATTTCAGTGGATCGATTCAACTTTTTACGTTCCAAATTTGGGATTATATGTTCTATATTTAAGATGAAAGATCACAAAACAGATTTAATCTATTATTTTTGATATCTAAAATAAAATTACGCTCATGGCAATAATATATCCACATATCGATCTTCCGGAACAATTTATAGCTTGGACAGATATTTCAGAAGATATACTGAATCTATACAAACAATCCTGTAAATTAAAAGCCGGTATATTTGCATTGTGTATCGATGGATCTATCAAAGCCTCTATTAACCTGATCGATTACAAAATTAAAGCCGGCAATCTGATCTCGCTTCTGCCCGGAAGCATTATTCAGTTAAATCAAGCTGAAGAAAATGCTAAACTCTGCTTTATGGGATTTTCCTCTGAATGTATAGAAAATGTCAACCTGCTAAAATCGACAATGGATTTTCTGCCGATTATCACCGAAAATCCCGTAATTCAATTAAACACCGACAATACTGAGTTTTTTAACGATTATATTTCTTTAATAGCCCGGGCTTACAGTAAAAAAACGCCAAAGCTCAACCATGAGATAATAAAGAATATACTTTCTACAACATTGATAAGCATCGGGATACTCTATAAAGAATATTCATGGAATACACATATTGCTAACCGTAGCGAAATAATATGTAAAGAATTACAGAAATATATTATACAGCATTATACCTATGAAAGACACGTGAGCTTTTATGCCGAAAAATTGGGGATTTCGTTACAACATTTGTGTATGGTCGTAAAACAACAAATGGGAAAAAATGTAACAGACATCATCGCCGGAGTCGTCATTATGGATGCTAAAGCCAAATTAAAATCGACCGATATGAGTATAACAGAAATATCGCGATCTCTGAATTTTGCTAACGCCTCGTTTTTCGGTAAATATTTTAAACGTCACGTCGGAATCGGCCCACAAGAATACCGTAATAGCTGATGTATAAATTTTTAGGAGGTCATTATAAAAGTCGTAACCCCTTAATATTTTTCTGCTATCAGAAAAATCACTAACTTCGTGACCGTTTACTGAAAATACAGATCAAATGGGTAAAAATAAGTTGCAGAAATTCGAAGATATGAGTTCCTATCCTCATGTGTTCCAGTTCCCGTTCTCGGTACTCCGTGAAAAAGGTTTTGAAATGAAAGGAAAATGGAATCACTCTTTTTTCGGCAATAATAATCCGATCGTTCTGGAACTTGGTTGTGGAAAGGGCGAATATGCAGTAGGACTGGCTCGCAAATATCCTGAAAAAAACTTTATCGGAATAGATATAAAAGGCGCTCGTATGTGGACCGGAGCCCGGCAATCCCTCGAAGAAAAATTATCGAATGTCGCTTTTTTGCGTACATCAATAGAACTAATACCTTTTTTTTTCGCAAACGATGAGGTCTCCGAAATATGGATCACTTTTCCTGATCCACAAATGAAGAAAGTAAGAAAAAGACTGACTTCTACCCGGTTTATGGAACTATACCGGCAAATTCTGACCGAAAATGGAATTATACACCTGAAAAGCGACAGTAATTTTATGTACACTTATACTTGCGAGATGATTAAAGCCAATCATTATCCCGTATTATTCTGTACCGATGATTTATATAACAGCTGCATACACGACGACATATTAGAAATAAAGACCTTTTACGAACAACAATGGCTCGAAAGAGGTCTCTCCATTAAATATATAAAATTTATTTGTGAGAATCGCGAACAACTCATTGAACCTGATGTTGACATTGAATACGATCCTTACAGAAGTTTCAACCGCAGTAAAAGAAGTCGAAACAAAATAAAAGACGATCACAAAGAGAACGAATTATAAATCACAAAAAAATGGCCCTTTATCCAAAACTAATAATCGATGCACTTAGTAAAGTGCGCTACCCCGGAAACGGGAAAGACCTTGTTTCTGCAGGAATGGTAGAAGATGATATACGGATTGATGGAAATAAGGTAAGCTTTTCGCTTATCTTTGACAAACCGAATGACCCGTTTATGAAATCGGTAGTCAAATCCGCCGAGACTGCAATTCTTACTTATATCGGTGAAGAAGTGGATATCAAAGGAAATATTCAAGTAAAAGCGAAACAGCTGAATAGGCCCGAACCGGGAAAATTATTGCCTCAGGTAAAAAATGTCATCGCTGTATCTTCAGGAAAAGGAGGGGTGGGTAAATCTACGGTTGCCGCTAATTTAGCTGTTGCTTTAGCTCAACAAGGATACAAAGTAGGTTTACTCGATGCAGATATTTTCGGACCTTCGGTACCCAAAATGTTCGGTGTTGAAGAAGAACGACCGGTTGCAGAAGAAATAGGAGGACGTGATTTAATCGTCCCTATTGAAAAATATGGCGTAAAACTCCTTTCTATCGGTTTTTTTGTAAATAAAGATAGTGCTATCGTCTGGAGAGGAGGAATGGCCAGCAATGCTCTGAAACAACTCATAGCCGACGGAAATTGGGGCGATCTCGACTACTTCATACTCGATCTCCCTCCAGGAACAAGTGATATACACCTTACCTTAGTCCAAACTCTCGCAATATCAGGAGCTATAGTCGTTACGACTCCTCAGGAAGTTGCCCTTGCCGATGCTCGTAAAGGGATAGATATGTTTACTAATGAAAAAGTAGGCGTACCGGTTCTTGGACTTGTCGAAAACATGTCTTGGTTTACTCCCGTTGAATTGCCCCAAAACAAATACTACCTTTTTGGTAAAGAAGGTGGTAAACGGCTGGCCGAAGAAATGGGAATAAAACTTCTCGGGCAAATTCCTGTTGTACAAAGTATTTGTGAAGGAGGAGACAACGGAAAACCAGTTGCTCTCGATAAAACATCTGTTACCGGCATAGCTTTCGCAGACTTAGCTCAAAATGTTGTAAAATCGACAGAAGAGAGAAATACCACACTTGCCCCGACTCAAATCGTAGAAACCGACAAAAAAGGATAAATAATTTTATTCCTTTTCTATTTACCATATTAAAAGAGAGAATTTAAACTGTCTCTCTTTTTTTATTCTTATATAAAATCAAGCATCTTAATATCCTTCTTTCATAAGCATAATTTACCTCATTTAACCCTTTTATAATAACTGAAACTCGCTAACGAAACATCACAACATATTAGAAATAAAACGGAAAAGAAACAAAATAAAAAGGAGAATATAAAATAGGATTTCTATCAGAGAGCGCAGATAAAAAAAATAAAGGAAGTAAAGCCG
>NZ_JANDHW010000019.1 GCF_024330105.1 Coprobacter tertius | reverse complement strand
CCCAACATTAAAAGTGTTGTGCTCTACCAGCTGAGCTAGCGAATCATCGAGGTGCATTATTTCTCAAATGCGTTGCAAAGGTAGTACTTTTATTTTAACTACCAAATTTATCATCTAATTTTCTAATGGAAGAAGTACATTATTTCGATGAAAAGGGAGGATTCTAACTCTTATTCATCTATTTTATAACCTCTTATGATTGACAAAAAAATTAGAAAATCGGAAAACTTTTTTGTAAACACAAACCGATTTTTCTAAATCGAACTCGAAATTTATGTACCAAACACAAAAAATGGAGTGTTGTTATATACACTCCATTTTTTGTGTTTCTCTGACTATTATTTGCCCGACCATCCGATCGTTTCGAGGAACCATTTACATGTTTCATCATCGAGTTTTTGTTCTTTCAATAACTCGGGTAAACGATTATAGGTATCATTAAATCCGTTGATAATTTCATTAAAACGTTCGGGATAATAGGTAAGCGCAACGCTTGCAGATTCTGCGTTGCCCAAAGCAGGAGTAAGTATAATATCGGATTTACGGTATTTCAGCGCTGTTGTCGCTTTCGAAATTCGATTGAATTTACCTATGGTACCATTGTTCAATTCAGGCACAGAAGCAGGATAATGTACCTCTACTTTCTTTTCTATCGAACAATCGGTTTCAGGCACCGTTACAAGCAAGGCCAATTCGTCTCCCGAATATTCGTAATCGGCATTCTCTCCATTTACTATAACACTCTCAGGCATAGCCGAACCATATATTTTTACCATAAATTTCCGGTTTTCGGGCATATCACGATAACTTCCTTTCCGCGCACCGATGGTAACAGTCAGGTCACATCCGTTCCTATCAGCCTTCAAATCGGTAAAAGCATACTCATCGGCATAATGCTTATCGTTGCCATTATCTTCGTACATTTTAAACTCACCGCCTTTTCCCGGAAATACTGCAACAGTTACCGCCTCGTCATTCTTATTTAGATTTTTTACTTTACCATACAAAGGAAGCACCGAACCGGCTTTCACATATATAGGGTATTCGGTAATGGTAAATGCTCTTTCCACCGTTTGCCCACCTTTCAACATCGTTCCGGTATTCCACTCGTACCAGTCATTGCCAGACGGCAACCAAACCTTTACATTCGATAATCCGTTTTCCATCGGAGCCACGATAGGAGCCACTAATATCTGATCCCCAAACATATATTCACTTTCATACGTATATGCTTCTTTTACATCGGGATAATCATAATACATCGGGCGACAAAGCGAAATACCGTTATCGTAAGTCTGTCGTGCCATTGTATATATATAAGGAGCTAATGCATAACGAAAATCGACAGAATTTTTCAACGCCTCGAAATAATCACCCTGAAAATTCCAAATCTCTTTTTTCAAAACTGCAAAACGTCCCGAATGCGTACGGAATATCGGGCTTAACACCCCATACTGCATCCATCGTGTAAATAACTCAGGATCGAGTTTTTCCTGATTGTAACCAAACATATGTCCACCTATGTCGTGACTCCAATATCCGTATAATACATTGGAAGCACAACTGGTAAAATAAGGTTGAAATGCCAACGATTTCCAAGTAATAATAGCATCTCCCGAGAACCCGATCTGATAACGGTGATTCCCCAATCCTCCCCATCGATGATACAGCAAAGGACGCGTTTCACGATTACGTTCCATATCGGAGAAAAATACATAATTTATCCACCAGGTATTATTTAGGCCCTCTATTTTTTTATCGGTAAGCCATTGCTGCCAATCAAGCCACCAAAAATCGACCCCATTCTTTTCCATCGGTCGTAATACGGTATTCAGTAAACCGCTCATAAAACGTTTATCGGAACCCAAATATTCGATTGTTTTACCCTCATTTTTATCTATTCCCATCCATTCAGCCATTTGAGGATAGTTTTCTTCATACGAAGCTACCCCTTCGGCAGGATGCAGGTTAAGAGTAATTTTCAGGTCATTATCTTTCAAATATCGCAGAAATTTTGCAGGATCAGGGAATAAACGACGATTCCAGGTCCAGCCGGTCCAACCTCCCCACCCGGGTTCACGATAATGCCAGTCTATATCGATTACCAACACATCTAAAGGAATATCATAAGTTTGAAAGTTATTTATCAATTGTCGTAATTCCTTATCGGAATAACTCCAATATCGTGACCACCAGTAACCAAAGGCATACCGGGGAGGAAGAGGAACCTTACCGGCAAAAACTGTAAAATCTTTCAGTGCAGTTTTAAAATCATTGCCATAAGCCATAAAATACCAATCTTGGCTATCTTTATTCTCTCGTTTTTTTACCCAAGGCCAATCGGAATTATCAAAAAGAAAATCATTCGAATCATCAATTAATGTCCAACCATCAGTAGAAAGTAAACCATCCTCGAGCCGAAGCGTATCCCGACTATAAATATGATACGTACCATCGTAAGCATCCAGCGTACGAGAAGTACCTTTCAGATTTCCTTTTTGAACGGTACCTGGTTTCCACGTAAACGGTTTAATCCCTTTACCTGATGTTATTATCAGATTATCAGATGAAAATTTACCACTGTTTTTTTTATACTTCAGTTTCATCCGATCTGTCGAAATCGTTACCCACGCCCCTCTCTTATTTACCGAATAAGGCGGAACCGGGAAATCCCGGTTTACAGCAACAAATGACGGATCATCGATAAATTTCCCTGAAGGGCTCCATTCCATTCGAACAACCCCATCGGTTATCACTGTAAAACGCACATATCTTTCGCTATAAGCCACTGCCTTTGCATTTGAATTGCCATACGAATAAAATACGTTTAAACAATTGCATAAAAAGAAAAAATAGAAAAACCTAAAATAAAAGTTTTTTTTCATAGAGTGTGATGATTAAAAAATATATTGTATAAGTAATCACATGGTAAGAAAAGTATAAATATTACTCTTATTGGAAAACGGGTGTAAAACTAAGAAAAAATACAAAACGATGTTCCTGGTAACACTACGAATTTTTATTTTAATTTGTATGTAAAAACTTTACCAAAAAGAAACCGTCCTAATAAAGCGGACGGTTTCTTAAAACTAAAAAAATATATATCAACTCAAATATTCCTTAAGCATTGCCGCTGTAAATACTATCAGAGATCGTGTTGCGGGCAATCCGGAAAATCCGTTGAGCATCCCCCAGTCGTGCGTCACTCCATTAAACCGAATAACAGTTACATCTACACCGGCTTCATCGAGTTTGCGCCCCAGAGCCTCCCCTTGATCCCTTAAAATATCATTTTCAGCTACTTCTATCAGTGTTGGCGGCAACCCTCTCAACTGATCGACAGTAGCTTGTAAAGGAGACAAATATATTTCTTTTCTTGCCTCAGGATCGGTCGTATACTGGTCGAACATCCATTTCATAAGTGGAGTCGTGAGAAAACGCTGCTTCCCGTACAAGTCATACGATTCCCAATCGAATGTAGCATCTGTCACCGGCCACATAAGAATTTGCGCTTTTATTTCCGGCCCATGTTTTTCTCTCGCTTTTAAACAGGTTACAAATGCCATGTTTCCGCCAACACTGTTTCCTACGATTGCCATTCGTTTCCCGTTAATATTTATTTCTTCTCCATGTTCCGACACCCATTTTACTGAAGCATATATCTCGTTAACCGCTTGAGGATATTTCGCTTCAGGGGAAGGAGTATAATTAACGAATATTGCCGGAAACCCCGATTCAACAACCA
The DNA here is from genome assembly GCF_024330105.1 of Coprobacter tertius. Lineage (NCBI taxonomy): Bacteria > Pseudomonadati > Bacteroidota > Bacteroidia > Bacteroidales > Barnesiellaceae > Coprobacter > Coprobacter tertius. Next base: position 29,020 of record NZ_JANDHW010000019.1, on the reverse strand, counting down.
AATCACGCACCAGTCGTTTATGGGTCGGATAATCGCCCAATACCCAACCGCCGCCATGAATAAAAACAAAAAAAGGTAAATTCCCGTTTTTCCCTTCAGGGCGTATAATATTCAATTTAATAGTATTCTCTCCGGCAGAAATCATCCGCTCAGATTCTTCAATCCCCGATAAATTTACTTTTACCGAAGCCTGAGCATCAACCAAAACTTTTCGAGCATCTGGTACCGGTAACGCTTCTACCGGCGTTTCTGCCGCATTCAATACTTTAAGAAATTCTTTGGTTCCCTTCCCGAGATGTGAGTCTTGAAGATAATCGGGAGGTGTTTTAGAAACATTTCTCATCATTTATTATTTTAAATTCATGCCCAAAACTACAATTAACAAGGTTCCATACGTGCATCTTCTTTTTTCTGACGTTCGACTTCCTCGAGTAAACTGTGTAAACCTATACCCAAGCCCTCAGCTATCCCTTTGCCACAATTTTCGTCAGCTTGATAAAAACGGGCAGCGGCTCTTATTTGTATAAATTGCGGCACAGTATTCATATTATCTACGACATTACTTATCAATCTTTGGCGAGCATCGGGAGACATAAGTCTAAACAAAGCTCCCGGCTGTGAATAATAATCCCGGTCTTCACGATGATTATAATCATAAGCCTCCCCTTTTATCTTCAAAGGCGGTTCCCGTAAAGCCGGATTATCAACAGGTCCGTCAAAACTATTCGGCTCGTAGTTTACATTATCGCCCCCATTATTATCTATACGCATATCTCCATCGCGATGATAATTGGCATACGGACAATGTGGACGATTTACCGGAATAAGATCTGCATTTACCCCCAGCCGGTAACGATGAGCATCGGTATAAGCAAACAATCGTCCTTGTAATACCCTGTCGGGAGAAAAACCGATCCCAGGTACAACATTAGATGGAGCAAAAGCCGATTGCTCTACATCCAGAAAATAATTTTCGGGATTACGATTAAGTTCCAACATCCCGACCTCGATTAAAGGATAATCGCCATGAGGCCAAACTTTAGTAAGATCGAACGGGTTGATGTGATAAGTCTCTGCCTCTGCTTCGGGCATAATCTGTACATACATTTTCCATTTCGGGAAATCACCTTTCGCAATACTTTCATAAAGGTCGCGTTGAGCATGATCACGGTCATATTTAGATATTTCAGCGGCCTCCTCTGTCGTAAAATTAGCGATACCTTGTTGTGTAAGAAGATGAAATTTTACCCAAAAACGTTCGTTATTACTATTGATAAAACTAAAAGTATGACTTCCAAAACCGTGCATCCGACGGTAATTCTGAGGAATACCCCTGTCACTCATCAAAATCATAACCTGATGTAACGATTCGGGACTTAATGACCAAAAATCCCATTTAGAAACAGCTGTAAATACATTCGTTTTCGGGTCTCGTTTTTGGGTATGAATAAAATCTGCGAATTTTAACGGATCCCTGATAAAAAATACAGGAGTATTATTTCCCACCAAGTCCCAGTTACCTTCTTCCGTATAAAATTTTACAGAAAAGCCACGTACATCACGTTCCGTATCCGAATCGCCTAAACTCCCAGCCACAACAGAAAAACGCAGAAAAAGCTCGGTCTTTTTTCCTACTTCGCTAAAAATTTTAGCTTTTGTATATCGAGTAATGTCATTGGTTACGGTAAACGTTCCATAAGCCCCACTACCTTTGGCATGTACAACACGTTCGGGAATACGTTCACGGTTAAAATGCGCCTGTTTTTCGAGATACCATACATTCTGCATCAATGCAGGGCCTCGTTTACCGGCAGTCTCGATGTTCTGATTATCAGCTACGGGACACCCTGTCTCGGTTGTCAGTTGCTTCTTTTTCTTCATAATTAAGTCATATTATATTTATACATTATAAACACTGAACAAGCCCCGATGGTTGCTAAAAAATAAATATTCAATCTAAATAAATCCTATTCTTTAACCCTTTAATTATCGTTTTCATAAATAACTAAAAATCACGACATATAGGTATTGATCGTATTTACTTTATTTATTAAATTTACTATTCAAAAAAAATTCTTTTACAAAAGAAAGGTATATTATTATGAAAAAAGTCGTTTTACTCCGTCATGGAGAAAGTGAATGGAACAAAGAAAATCGATTTACCGGATGGACCGATGTAGATCTTACTGAAAAAGGTGTTTCAGAAGCTTACAAAGCCGGTGAATTATTAAAAGAAAATGGATTTAATTTTGAGAAAGCATATACTTCATATCTCAAAAGAGCCGTTAAAACACTTAACTGTGTTTTAGATCGTCTCGACCAAGACTGGATTCCTGTCGAAAAGTCCTGGCGTCTTAACGAAAAACATTACGGGATACTGCAAGGCCTTAACAAAAACGAAACCGCACAAAAATACGGAGACGAGCAAGTCTTACTTTGGCGTCGTAGTTACGATATAGCGCCACATGCATTACCCGAAGATGACAAGCGCAATCCTCGATTCGAAAAAAGATACGAAAATGTCCCCGACAAAGACTTACCTCGTACCGAATCATTAAAAGATACTATTGGGCGTATCTTGCCTTACTGGGAATGTATCATATTCCCTAATTTGAAAACGACCGACGAACTTCTTGTTGTTGCTCATGGAAATAGTTTGAGAGGTATTATTAAGCATTTAAAAAACATTTCTGACGAAGATATTATAAAGTTAAATCTTCCGACTGGTGTTCCTTATGTATTTGAGTTCGACGATGAACTGAACTTAAAAAAAGATTATTTTTTGGGAGATCCCGAAGAAATTAAAAAACAAATGGAAGCCGTCGCAAATCAAGGTAAAAATAAATAATCCTTATCAGGCACAACATCCCCTTTCTTCCCATAATATGGGGTAAGGGGATATTTTTTCAACCATGTATAGACCATTAAAATTAAAAAGCTTGCCGATGTTTCGAAGTCTTATACCGAAAATAATATTTATGTATGTATTTTACCGATTCCTTTCCCTCATCTGTTACATACTTTTGTTCTATACTTTCTACAATTACTCCTTTCCGAATAAGGCCTATCCCCTCTAAAAAATAAAATATGCTCTTGTTTATTCGGTTTTCCGTTTGAGGTATAATGTTAGGAAAACCAATATACCGCAGAAATTGAACGGTGACCCAAATGGGTGTTCCTTTTTCTAATTTTTTTTTCATCGTACTACTACTCCTAAAAAATGTATTTCAGATTCTTCCCTGTGCGAAAAAAATTACACCTAAAATAGTTAAGCAAATATATATTCAACTAAATCATTTATACACAAAGGGTAAATAATACCCTTTCTTAGTATGAAAGAGTATTAAAATTTAAATTATCACATATATCTGATTATCTGAATTATATGCAGATATATAATAATTAAAAGTTCCTGTACTAAAATCTTTTCTGAAACAGTAGCCTCTCAGTGTTTTATATATAATTAGTAATTAGCATAATATATCGAAATAATTCAGAAACATTTGCAGAAACATTTGATCTATAAACCGAATATCTTCTTCCTATATCATATAACATTATAAAAATCAGAATAAATTATTCATTTATATTATGAAAATTATATCCGGTTACAGAAACAAAAATCTCGAGAGTAAAAAACTGTTATCGCAATTTATCAATTTAAGTCCGAACCAATAATTATCTATTTTTATTAATTTATACGAATCAAAAACATTAACAAAAAGTATAATACTTGTTTTATTTGAAAAAAATACCATATGAACAAAAATTAAATAAAAACCATTTTGAAATATTTAAAATAAAAATATATATTTGCAATATATATATCGGGTATAAGCATTTATACTTTATAATTAAAAAATTCCAGTATAATACTCTTTCATACTAAGAAAGGGAATTTTTTGCAAGTTAATTTTTCTATTTACTTCCAACTTTGAATTATTTGTTTGTTTGCACGATCGATGACAGAACGATCGATTTGCATTAAATAAATACGAGTGGTTGTTTCAGAAGTATGCCCCATACCCTGACTAATAATAGGAAGTGGAATTCCTTTATTTCGCGCCGTAGTCGCCCAAGAATGACGCGCCACATAAAAAGTTAGTGACGAAATTCCCACCATCCCTCCTATCTCATGAATCCGTTTATTTAATTGCCGTTGCATATACCGATAATTATAGTAGCTATCGTCATTACGTAATACAGGTAAAAGATAAGGAGAAGTAATATCGGCATATTTATCGATCAACACCTTTAATGGTTGTTCTATCTTAATTTCGAGACTCTGACCTGTTTTCCGCCTTATATATTTCAAATAACCGTCCCGCAGATTTACCTTTTTCAGATAGCAAATATCTACAAACGACATTCCACGGGTATAAAGGCTGAAAAGAAATATATCTCTAGCCCATTCAAAATGTACATGTTTGTTGGACAGATCGAGGTTTACAATACGACTGATGCACTGAGGTGAGATAGCTCTTTTCACCGTTTCTTCACATTTCACATGAATTTTTCTAAAAGGATCACTCCCGTCTGTAATTATACCATCTATTATCGCCCGGTTATATACAGTTCTTAAATGTCTCAAATAAAAACCAATCGTATTATTGCTATTTCCCCTTTTCTTCAGAAAAGAAATGTAACCACATAATATTTTAGAAGTAAGTTCCTCCCAATAAAATAAACGGCGTCCTACAAATTTTTCAAAAGAACGACCTGTATTCATATAATTACCTGCTGTACCAAATTTTCCTTCTTGTTCTAATCGTTGAGCATGATAATCGATATAAACGAAAATACAATTAAGATCACTATGATGACGATAAGCTTCGACAAGATCATCAACACTAAAGTCAAAATCTATTTTCTCTAAAGACTGCAATATAGCAGATAAATTTTCTTTCATCAGAAAAATATACTCGTTAGCCTCTCGTATATAGGTAGCCCTATTCCTGCTTCTTCCTATAACAGATGCCCTTTCGGAAGACAAGTCAAACTCCTTTTCTGTCAACCGATATGGTGTATACAATTCTCGTTTTTTTCTTTTCCTTATCAATTGTATCACAAGTGGATACAAACCTTCTTTATTTTTATGCGAACGATTAAGACGAGCTTTTATCGAGGTCATATTTATTGTCGTTTTAGATCGATAAAGACGATTTACAAACGTAGAACGACAAATTCTTAACTTCGGTTGTACCCATAAAGACGAATTAATATACACATCCATACAACTATAACATTTAGTACTAATATTTTTGTTAAACCCTAAAAAAAATTATATTGTACAGTCGAAAAAAAATGAAAGATATAACTTTATTTGTAAAAATATTTAATTACAATAAACTAAAAAAATAGGAAATTCAAAAAAACATTTACATACTCACTTTATAGTTCGAGTGCAATTTAATATTATAAAAATACAATATTAATACAATATAGAATTATCAGTTCTATCTCAATACCATTTATTTACCAATCTACTTATTTCCCTAGTGAAAAAATTTTCCCTGAAAACACTATATAAGTGTACATATCGTTACACAGAGATGAGTAAAATCTCGGAATATTATACCTGTATGTAAAAAATCGAAAAACAGGTAAAATTAAAATCATTGATTATAAGAATCTTTTGTTAGAATAGTGTTGGACAAAAAAAAGGTTGTCTCACGACAACCAATCTTCATTAACCTTAAATCTAATACCATGAAAAACACAATGCAAATTTAATTCATTTGTGTATGTAAAACAGGGTTGCCTGTATAAAGTTTACATAATTCATAATATTTAATATATCAGAATACGATTGTTGAATTAATTCACCAATCTAAATATTTTTTCATTTATTTAAAAGAAGAAATTTAGCATATATCAAATAATTATTCTCTAACATTTTTCGACACACTCTTTTATATTTTATGCTGAATATCTATTCTTTACCAAATTCATCATTATATTCTTCACGATTCGGGAAAATAGAATCCCAAATGGTATCGTCCCGTTCAATATATTCATCATAAAAACCGGCAAATCCTTTTTTCTCACTATACCCCATCGCAGCGCACCATTCAGAATAGTCTTCCTGTAATGTTTCATCCGATTCGATCATTGTCAGGAAAACTTCATACGCCGCCTCATATTCACGGTATTTTTGTATCAAATTTTCAAATACTTCTGTTATATCTCTATCCATAATCCAAAATATTAAAATGCAATATGCATTTATTTTGTATATGACACCTTCCAAATATAAATATAAATTCGGAGAAAGGCAAAATAAATAATAATTTAATTAAAAAATAATATCTAAACCGAGTTTTTTATGTCCAAAAAATATTACCATCGTTTTTACGATAGCAAAACAATATTAAGAAAGAAATTGTTTTAAATACAAACCTGATTTTTCAATTTTCAGGATAAATTAAAAACTCAATGATATGAAAAAATTAATCTTTTTATTATCGGTGGTTTTGCTGTCGGGATGTAGCGCATATCAGCTTATCAACAGTGAAACGTACAACAATGCCGACCTCGCCGCTTATAAAACTTACCGTATTGCAGGTCCTGAGGACGGAAAACTCCCTTCGATCATGACTATGATCGATTATTATAACATATCCAATGCTATACGTCAGCAAATGAATGAAAGAGGGTATACCGAATCTCCCGATGCCATACTTTTGGTAAACATAGGGCTTACCGTCGAAACTAAAATAGCGACCGAGCCTGCTCTCCCTCCCGGATATTATCCGTATAATGGTTTCTACCCATATTTTATATATCCGCGTTCGCTTTATTGGCAAAGCTATTATGCTAATGCAAAAATTATCACTGGTATATACAAAGAGGGAGTTTTATCGATCGATTTAGTAAATATGAAAGAAAAACTATTCCTTTATTCCGCTTCAGTCTCCACTATTCTCGAAAACGGACAAAGTAACCTGAGAAACGTTTCAGAAATAAATAGCGCCGTAAAAACTCTTTTCTCGAAATTCCCGGTTAAACCCCTGAATACTAAAAAATAGAAACTTATTATCTGATTTATTGCAATGAGGGGGAACGATATCGTTCCCCCTCATTGCAATAAAAATAAATCGATTAATTTTTTGATCTCATTCTATAATGATTGTAACAAATGATTTTAACAACAGTAATTATCGCACTATTTATTCGTATTATCGCTCGATACCGAATAAAACATATTGAAAAGAAGTCATAAAATAAATTCGTTACAACCTGTATCCGTCCATCTTGCCCTCCACAAGTAAGCGGATATTATCTTCGGCCTCATGATAAGTAAGAGCACTCCTTACAAAAAGAGGTTTTCCCTGTACCGGAATAAACATAATTGTAGGAGACTGATAAATATCATAAGCATGAGCCAATTCCGTATTATGATCGATAAGTACTTGTAAAAATAAAGCTTGTTTAAACACACCGGCCAAAGGCTCATATATCATTTTTATTTCCTCATCGTATAAATCCTCACTGTCGTGAAATACGATCACAGCCGGGCGCGTTCCTCTATAACTCCATGGTGCCTCACGAGTAAAATCAGCTATATCCCTAATAAATCGGGCTTTCGAAATCGTTTCAATCATTATATTTGTACTTAAATACCTACAGAAAACAGTCATTCGCAAAGAAAAGATTGCTTGATTAGTTTTATTTAGCACACCTTATAAAGCGCATACAACAGATGCTCCCAATTTTACAAAATAGATTGACTATATTTGCAGAAATATCTTTAAAAATAAACGATATGATCATCGATGAAAGGAGTTCACGACACGAATCGGTATTGTCTGCTGCACGCCATATAATGAATGCCGCACGTACCGCCCCCAAAGGGAAAGGGATAGATGTAATAGAAATAGCTACAATCACAGGAGAAGATATTGAAAAACTTTCGAAAGAAATGATCGAAATATCGGAACTTACCGGAATGAAATTCCTGCTAAGAGATGCCGATAATATATTAAAAGCCGAAGCTCTGATTCTTATCGGAACGAAAGAACAGAAACAGGGCTTAAATTGCGCTTATTGCGGATTTTCTACCTGTGCCGAAAAACCAGAACAAACTCCATGTGCCATTAATTCGATAGATGTAGGCATAGCCATAGGCTCGGCATGTTCCAAAGCAGCTGATTTGCGAATCGATACACGAGTCATGTTTTCGGCCGGATGGGCTGCCGAACGGCTCGGACTTCTCGGAGAATGTCATCAAATAATTGCTTTACCGTTGAGCGTATCTTCAAAAAATCCTTTTTTCGACCGTAAACCAAAACAGGAGGTAAATTCATGACCGATATAATACGTTTCCCCGCTGAATGGGAAAATCAATCAGGTATACAATTAACTTGGCCTCACGCTGCAACAGACTGGGCTTACATGCTCGAAGAAGTTGAAAAATGTTTTGTTGAGATTGCCCGGGAAATCAGCCTGCGTGAAAAACTGCTCATTGTTTCTCCCGAACCCGATGCAGTAATCCGGCAAATAAAAAATACGGTCAATTTAAATAATGTACGTTTTGTTAAATGCGATACCAACGATATTTGGGCGAGAGATCACGGAGCCATAACTATTCTAAAGGAGGGAAGGCCCCGATTGCTCGATTTCAAATTTAATGGCTGGGGATTGAAATTCGCTTCAAATTTCGATAATCTCATAACACATACATGTTACAAACAAGGCATTTTCGATGCCGAATATATCAACCGGCTTAATTTCGTTATCGAAGGAGGGTCGATCGAATCCGACGGGAAAGGTAACCTTCTTACTTCAAGTGAATGTCTGCTATCTCCTAATCGGAATGGACAATGGAATAAAAAACAAATTGAAGAATATTTGAAATCTGAACTGGGTATAAAGCATATTTTATGGATCGATCACGGTTATTTGGCAGGAGACGATACCGACAGCCATATCGATACTTTGGCCCGTTTATGCCCCGAAGACACAATAATATATATAAAATGTACCGACCGTAACGACGAACATTTTACCGCTTTAGAAAAAATGGAAGAACAATTAAAAACATTCCGTACCAACGAAGGAAAACCATTCAGACTTCTCCCCTTACCTATGGCCGAAGCCTGCTATGAAAACGGAGAACGACTACCTGCAACTTATGCCAACTTTTTAATTCTAAACGGTGTGGTATTATATCCTACATATAATCAACCGCAAAATGATCAAAATGCCGGGCAAATTTTACAACAAGCCTTTCCCGATCGTACAATTATCGGAATAGATTGCCTTCCACTTATAAAACAGCACGGTTCTTTACATTGTGTAACCATGCAATATCCACAAGGAGTAATAAAATAAAAACCGTATGAAAGATAAAACGATAAAAACCGCTCTCATACAGCTAAGTATGGGAAACGACATAGAAGAAAATAAAAAAAGACTTGCCGAAAACATCAAAAAATGCTCCCGAAAAGGGGCTCGATTGGTCATATTACAAGAGCTTCACAACAGTATTTATTTCTGCCAGACAGAAAACACAGAATTATTCGATCTCGCAGAACCTATTCCGGGCCCATCTACCGAATTTTATGGGAATTTAGCCTATGAAGAAAAAATAGTGCTGGTTACATCATTATTCGAACGCAGAGCCCCGGGCTTATATCACAATACTGCAGTTGTATTCGATACCGACGGTACAATCGCCGGCAAGTATCGTAAAATGCATATTCCCGATGACCCGGCTTATTATGAAAAATTCTATTTTACTCCGGGAGATCTGGGTTTCGAACCCATTAAAACCTCTTTAGGAACCTTAGGAGTATTAATATGCTGGGATCAATGGTATCCCGAAGCCGCCCGAATGATGGCATTAAAAGGAGCCGATATTTTAATATATCCTACCGCTATCGGTTGGGAAAGCAGCGATACTCAAGAAGAACAAGCCCGACAACTCGATGCATGGATTATCTCGCAACGTGGGCATGCAGTGGCAAACGGACTTCCGGTAATCTCGGTTAACCGGGTCGGACATGAACCCGATCCTTCCGGACAAACCAACGGAATAAAATTCTGGGGTAATAGCTTCGTCGCCGGTCCTCAGGGAGAATTATTGGCCGAAGCATCGAATGACAAAGAAGAGAATCTTATTGTCGATATCGATCTCAACCGCTCCGAAAATGTACGGCGCTGGTGGCCTTTCTTGCGCGACAGACGCATAGACAAATACGACGAAATCGTAAAACGTTTTATCGATTAAAATTCAAAAATCGTATATTTATTCCTCTTTTATAATAAATATGCATATACAAAAGAGACTCTTTTCCATCGGTAAAGTCCGATAAAAACACGAGACACAACTCTTTGTCAACATGATAATTACATTACTCGATACTTCTATTTTAAATTTTATTAAACAGCCCGGAAGAAATTTTGCGAATAAAACACTAATTTTGCATGACACAAAAAATAATACTTGATTATGGCTAAAGTAAAAGGAGCTGTTGTGGTAAACAACGATCGTTGCAAAGGATGCGAACTCTGTGTTGTCGCTTGTCCGGCCGATGTACTGGCTCTTCAACCCAAAGAGGTAAACGATAAAGGATATCATTACGCTTATATGAAAAATCCCGATAACTGCATAGGGTGTGCCAGTTGCGGTTACGTATGTCCCGACGGATGTATTACCATATATAAAGTGAAATTATAACTATGGGAATTCCCGTCATTTGAACTTAACATAAGAACTTACCGATATGACAGAAGAAATAAAATTAATGAAGGGAAACGAAGCCATCGCACATGCCGCTATCCGTAGCGGGGCCGACGGATATTTCGGTTATCCTATCACTCCGCAATCCGAGGTAATGGAGACATTAATGGAACTAAAGCCCTGGGAAACGACCGGGATGGTCGTATTGCAGGCAGAAAGTGAAGTTGCCGCTATAAATATGGTTTACGGAGGTGCAGGTTGCGGAAAAGCCGTAATGACTTCATCGTCTAGTCCCGGTGTCAGCCTCAAACAAGAGGGTATTTCATACCTGGCGGGTGCAGAACTACCCTGCCTCATCGTAAACGTTATGCGGGGTGGTCCCGGTCTGGGAACCATACAACCCAGCCAGGCAGATTATTTCCAAACCGTAAAAGGCGGCGGACATGGAGACTACCGACTCATAACTCTCGCTCCGGCATCGGTACAAGAGATGGCTGATTTTGTTACTTTAGGATTCGATCTTGCTTTTAAATATTGCAATCCGGCCATTATACTTGCCGATGGAATTATCGGCCAAATGATGGAAAAAGTAGTATTGCCACCCTATCGTAAACGCCGTACCGAAGAAGAAATCAGAGAACAAATGCCTTGGGCTACCCTTGGCAAAAAAGGAAACCGCAAACGCAATGTAATTACTTCTCTCGAGTTAGATCCCGCAGTAATGGAACAGAATAACATTCGTTTTCAGGCGAAATACAAAAAAATCACTGAAAACGAAGTTCGTTATGAAGAAATTAATTGCGAAGATGCCGATTACCTTATTATAGCTTTCGGATCTATGGCTCGCATATGTCAGAAAACCATAGAACTCGCACGTGAAGAAGGATTAAAAATAGGTCTTTTGCGGCCGATCACATTATGGCCGTTCCCGACCGATATCATCGCTTCATACGGCGGTAAAGTTAAAGGGATGCTTTCTGCCGAGCTTAACGCGGGTCAAATGGTAGAAGATGTGCGCCTGGCAGTAAACGGACGAGTGAAAGTAGAACATTTCGGACGATTAGGAGGAATTGTACCTACCCCTGATGAAGTGTTAGCCGCTCTGAAAGAAAAATTAATGTAATGCTGAAAACTATGGATGTAAACGAAATCATAAAACCCGAAAATCTGGTTTACGGCAAACCCAGACTGATGAACGATAACCCGATGCATTACTGTCCGGGATGCAGCCATGGGGTAGTGCATAAACTCATTGCTGAAATAATAGAAGAAATGGGGCTCGAGGAAGAAGCTATCGGAGTTGCTCCCGTAGGATGCGCCGTCTTTGCCTATAATTATATCGATATAGACTGGCAGGAAGCCGCCCATGGCCGTGCTCCCGCTATAGCCACTGCGATTAAACGCCTCAATCCGTCAAAACTGGTTTTCACTTATCAGGGAGACGGAGACCTCGCAGCGATAGGCACAGCCGAAACCATTCACGCCTGCAACCGAGGGGAAAATATCGTTATTGTTTTTATAAACAACGGTATTTACGGTATGACCGGAGGACAAATGGCTCCTACGACACTCGAAGGCATGAAAACCTCTACTACCCCCTACGGTCGTAATGTAGAACTCAATGGTTATCCCTTAAAAATATCTGATCTTGTCGCAAAACTCGACGGAGCTTGTTACGTAACCCGCCAAAGCGTACATACGGCGGCGGCTGTAAGAAAGGCTAAAAAAGCATTACGCCAAGCATTCGAAAATTCAATGAACCGAAAAGGGACATCACTGGTAGAAATCGTATCGACTTGCAACTCAGGATGGAAAATGACTCCTGATCAATCGAATAAATGGATGGAAGAAAACATGTTTGCCAAATATCCGTTAGGTGACCTGAAAAATGAATAATCCCAAAAATCAGCACGTATGAAAGAAGAAATAATCATAGCCGGATTCGGTGGCCAAGGAGTACTCTCGATGGGAAAAATCCTGGCATACTCAGGACTGATGGAAAATAAAGAGGTAAGCTGGATGCCCTCATACGGTCCCGAACAACGAGGAGGAACAGCTAATGTAACGGTAATATTAAGCGACGAACGTATTAGTTCACCCGTACTCAACGCTTTCGATATCGCTATTATATTGAACCAACCTTCGCTCGAAAAATTCGAAAGTAAAGTAAAGCCCGGCGGAATTCTTATTTACGACGGATACGGAATACATCACGCACCCACCCGTAAAGACATAGACATATACAGCATCGATGCCATGAATACAGCCATCGAAATGGAAAATTCCAAAGCGTTCAATATGATCGTTTTGGGTGGTCTTCTGAAAGTAAAACCGATGGTTACACTCGAAAATGTATTGTTAGGACTAAAGAAATCACTGCCAGAGCGTCATCACAAACTTATTCCGATGAACGAACAAGCAATATTAAAAGGAATGGAAATCATTAAGAAAGCATAAAACTTTCTCAATAACCGAATACAAAATCGCAAAAAGGGAAGCATATATTTTACAATATATGCTTCCCTTTTAGATAGAATAAAATACTTCTTTAAATATTTCTTTTACCGGGTTTCTTTTTTTTCATATCATGCTGTTTTATATCCTTGTACAAAGCCAAACCCAAAAATACCGGTAAGTTCTTACGATTTAACAGTGGGAAATCGACAGCCTGCAATTCACACCCATAATTATTAATGATATCATAAAACAAAGCATCGAATAACACGTCTCCCAAATTCGCGATCAGTAAGGTACATTTCTTACGCACAGCATATTTACAAGCCAGTTTAAGCTGATGGTAAGGATCGGAATATTTTTGATATACATCCTGAAAACGATATATTTCATTCGCATTTTTCAAGCAGAGATATTTTTCGGCATTCTCGGTTATTCCAGCGATATACTCTTCCCCTATCGCCTGTACCTGCTTCGTTACAACAGTATACAAGACAAAATCTTTCGTCACAGCTGATGTTTCCTCTGCCAAATCTGATATTCCGGGAGACGAAAATGTTTTTAACATTTCATACTTCTCGCGTAAAGTTTTCGGCTTCGACCGTACAAAACGACGAAAAACATACCGATACGTATTTTCATGCCAACCGGAAATGTTCCATTCGAAAGCATTTAAACGCTTCAGATGATATTCGATCATAGACGAAGACATTTCGCCCACCGATTCTACAATAATATCTTCTGTCTTAGAGTGCATATACAAAGCTTTTTATCGGTATCGGAAATTCAACGAGATATGATTTTACCGATTTCTTCTACGACTCTTGCAATATCATTATCTGATAAAACCGATCCGGAAGGTAAACACAATCCATCTTGAAATAACTGTTCCGACGTACCGTCTCCATAAAAAAGACAGTCCTTAAACACCGGTTGCATATGCATCGGACGCCATAAAAGACGTGATTCGATATTTTCCTGTTCAAGATGCTTCCGAATTTCATCAGGCGTAACTTTACAAACCTGACGATCTAACGTAATACAAGTAAGCCAAAAATTAGAATCGAAAACAAAGGACGGATTTTGCATTACTTTTACTCCAGGTATATTTCCCAATAATACGGTATATAATTTATGTATTTCCCGTCGCCTGGCAATATGCCGATCCAATACGAGCATCTGCCCTCGCCCTATGCCTGCGCAAATATTACTCATACGATAATTATAACCGATATACTCATGATAATAATAAGGACGGGGTTCGCGTGCCTGTGTCGCAAAAAACATAGCCCGGTGAGCTTCTTCTTCAGTACGACATACCAAAGCCCCACCTCCCGATGTAGTAATCATTTTATTACCATTGAAACTCAAAGCACCAAATTCACCATAAGTCCCGCATTTTCGTCCGTTATATTCCGATCCGATCGCCTCAGCAGCATCTTCCATTATCGGGATTTCATATTTTCGGGCAATCGAGATAATCTCATCCATTTTGGCCGGCATCCCATATAAATGTACCGGTAATATAGCTTTCGGCTTCTTACCGTTTTTTTCAATACGATCTTTTATTGCAATTTCTAAAAATTCGGGAGACATATTCCATGTTTCAGATTCGCTATCGACAAAAACCGGTGTAGCGCCTAAATAAGTTACGGGATTGGCAGAAGCAGCAAAAGTAAAAGATTGACATATCACTTCATCCCCTTTTTCCACACCCGACAACAATAAGCCTAAATGTATAGCTGCAGTTCCGGCAGAAAGAGCGACTACATGACGATCCTGTCCTAAAAACGCCGACAATTCTTTTTCAAAAGCATCTACATTCGGTCCGAGCGGTACGACCCAATTAGTATCGAAAGCCTCTTTTATAAAGTCCTGCTCACGACCACCCATATGAGCAAGCGAAAGATAGATACGCTGTTTCATAGCATAAATATTTTAATTCGAAAGATTATAGACACTACACTCTCATTTATTCCCGGAAGAACGGAAAACCGTTCTGAAAATAAGTTTTATATCTCCGGCCAGGGAATGATGGTAATAATATCCGAGATTTATTTTTACCTTATCGGGAAAAATTACCTCATCGTTATATTTTACAGGATTATCGACTTTAGCCAGTATCTCTTCTTCATTTGCATATTTCAACGACGCCGGTCCGGTAATACCCGGCCTTAATTTCAGAATCAGCCGGTCCTCTCCACTAAGTTTATCGGCATATCCGGGAACATCCGGACGAGGACCTACCAAACTCATATCCCCGATAAAAACATTCCATAACTCAGGTAATTCATCGAGCTTATATTTTCTTAGTTTCGCCCCTAATGGCGTTATGCGACTCTCACCCGCTACAGAAACAGAACTTCCCGCATGGCCGACCGTCATCGATCTGAACTTATACATCGTAAATAAATGCCCATCTTTACCGATCCGTTTCTGCTTAAAAATTACCGGTCCACCGGGCATCTTAATTCGGATACTTATAGCAATAACAATAAATAATGGCCACAAAAAGATAAGACCGAGCAACGATGCGAGCCGGTCGAAAAGAAATTTCATACAGTAAAAATGATTGTAATTATTTCGATTTATGTAACTTAAATTTCTCTAATATTATACGGATAATTCCCGAAACAGAACCCCAACCGTACGAGAGATGAATAATAAAAAAAGATGAAAGCAAATAAAAAAGATTAAGCCTTTTCTTCACCGATAATCCGACAGAGATCGTTATTATCAATATCGAATAGAGTAATAACGATAAAGCCGATAAATAAAGAAACGGGTACCAAATAAAAGAAAACAAAAACGGAATTATAAGAGATAAAACAAAGCACATAGGGATAAAATGCCGCAGCGATAAAGAACCAAATTGTTTCGTATAATACACTGTGAGGATATTCCAACGACCATTCTGATAATTATTTCCGGCTATCCCCCTAAATGTTTCCCGTGCCAGATAAGTACAATACGAATCGGGAATAATAACAATCTTCCCTCCGCCCCGGATAATTCGTTTATTCAATTCGATATCCTGATTACGAACCAACCTCGTATCATACAATCCGTATTTATCGAAAACTTCACGCCGCCAGCAACCGAAGGGAACCGTATCCACTTCCCGTACCGTAGTAATTCCGGTACGAAACAAAGAATTCCCGACTCCGAACCTATTACTCAGAACTTCTTTTATCGCCAAAGTTTTAGCCGTTTTATTCAAGATATCGGTACGGCAAACAGTGCCGATATTATCGGCATTATATACAGACAATCCCATCACTAAAGCCGAAATATAATTCGAAGCATAATACGAATGTGCATCTATACGTACTATTATATCGCCCTTTGCAGCCTCAATACCAATATTCATCGCATAAGGTACAATCTTATCCGGATTATCCAATAATTTTATCCAACTATATTTTTCTCCGAACCGCAAAATAATTTCCCGAGTTTTATCGATGCTCATTCCATCTACAAACAAAACTTCAAGATCATCTTTCGGATAATCCTGATCCACAATCGAATCAATACATTTTACAATGTATTTCTCTTCATTAAATACGGGACAAATAACAGAAACCATACTACTTTATTAAAGCTTGTTTCCTAACAATGATTTTATTATTTGCGGTTTTCCTGAACTCGTCGGAGGGATATAATCTACCCTTTTAAAATTTATATAAAATGAGTCTCTACTTTCTCCGGTTCTTTCGTATATGTCATTCGCTATCTTCATCAACTCAGCATCTGCAAACGTTTCAGAAGGAATATATTCAATATCGATACCCTCCATTTCGGTTTGTATTACCCTAAACTGCTTGATCGACCTATAAAACTCAAAAATTCCGGTAAAGGTATGTACAATCATTATCTTTCCCGATTTCGTTTTAACAAGATCGGTATCTCTCCCTATTACCCTTTCTAATAATGGGTAGTTTAATTTTCTCTTATCAGGATATTTTTCCAAAGGTAATTTTACGGCGAGATCTCCTAATTTATAACGAATAAGGGGCATTGCATATCCATTTAGGTTAGTGACCAATACATGTCCCATTGTACCGTCGGGGACTTCATTCCCCTCATCATCCACAATTTCGATATAAACATTGGGAGTCATTATATACATATAGGGAAGATCTTTCTGGGCTGCCATCAGCATTCCTTCACTGCAACCGTATGTATCATAAACTTCACAATTAAAAACATCCCTTATTTCCTTACGGTAATGTTCAAAAAGTTTATCACCCCAGGATAATGCACGTTTAAATGTAACGTGTATTTTCTGCTCCCTTGCAGCACATGCAAATACATAAAGAGACGAAGCGTATCCGGCCAGTGTATAATTCCCTCTTTTTACCGATTTCAGAATTTCAACGACCTGCTGTTCAGTCAGTGAAAAAGCTGGGACATAAATCGTATAGAAACAGATATCTTTTATTTTTTTAACAAATCCCCTCGAAGGAGTTATACCTGTTTGCAAAAGTTTTTCTCCCGAATGATATCCGGCCCAATTCCACCAATGCAATTGAGTTGCCTGCGGAATACCTAATTCTTTCTTTGTTAAATAAATAGACGTACGCAAACCGCTCGAACCGCTGCTACTACACCGAATCAGTTTCGAAACAGGACGGGTCAATAACCTCGATTCATTTTCTCTTAACAGATTTTTAGTAAGAATAGGAAATTCTTTAATCGTTAAATACGGATCTTCCTTTTCTTTTATTCCATATGATTTGTAATATTCGCAATCAGTTAACACGTATTTAAGTAACTTATCCAACTTTTCTTTTTGCACCGCCTCCAGCTCAAAGGCCGACATATTGTCACACCGTCTCAAATAACTTAAATATGTCGAAAAAGAATTTCCACTGATAATACTTCCCAAAGGCAATATTATTTTTTCTAACAGATAAGTATATAACCGCATCGTAATCAATTTTCTTTTTTAGCCATTCTTCTTTTCAAAAAATCAAAAAAAATTACCTGAAAATCAGAATATTTATATCGAAAAATATTTTTGAGTATCCCTATATAATTATGTATACGGTATGTATTCATGCTTTTAAATACCGTTTTATAATACAACTCATTTTCCCGGTTTAATAAAATAAAACGATTCAAATATTCAAATCTCAATCTTTCAGGAACCTCTTCTGATAAAATATATACCGGGAAACAATCATTTCCGATATGTATATAATCGTAAGAAATAGCCGGCTTGTCTGATAAATCGACATTTAATACAATCGAATACTTAGTAGGTTCCCAAGGCATATTAAATACAAAATTTCCCAATGAATAAAAAATATATTTATTCCGATATATTTCATAACCTTGTAGTACATGAGGATGCATTCCTACGACAAGATCGAAACCGATATCTACAAGCCAATGTGCAAATTGCTGCTGGTCATTATAAGGATAACCTATAAACTCATTACCCCAATGAATATATGCAATTTTAAAATCACAATCAGCGATCAATTGCAATTCTATAACTATTTTCTCATATTCGGGCATCGACCAATAAAGAGGATTTTTAGAAAAATTTTCCGGTCGCTGACTAAAAGCTATAATACCTACATTACGACCTTGATGCACAAACGTAAAGCTTTTCTTCGTTGCCGATCCTACATACTGTGATCCAACCGTACGAATATACTGTAACATACTTTTATATGCTTCTTCTCCGTGTTGCATCACATGATTATTAGCGACTCCATATAGATCGAAATGGCGTATTTGTTTCAAATGTTCAGGAGACACTATAAATTGTCTTCCATAAAGTCCCTTCTCAATGGAAATATCGGCACAAACACATTCCAAATTTCCAATCCAGAAATCCCCATCTCTCCTCTTAAGATATCTGAACGGATCTTCTCCTTTCGCCATCCGGCTTCCTATCCCAAAACCTGTATCGAAAAAGCCATCGGTTAAATTTATGTCCCCTACGATTCTTAACATTTATATATTTTTCTTTTTCAATAATTTAGCTGGAACTCCACCGTAAATAGCATCCGGAATATCAAAACATTTGTTCAAAAAACTATTTGCCGATAAGACCGAATTTTCAGGTAATACGGAATCTTTCTGAATGGTTGAATTTCCAGCTACCCATGACCCATCACCTATAACTATTGCGCCTCGATCCCCACGGCCATACCGATAAGATCCATTCTCTGACGTATGATTACCACTAATGACTATAACATGAGGTGCAAACATAACTTCATCTCCGACAACAATACTTCCGCTTCCCATTAAAACTGTACCGTTTCCGACAAAACAATTTCTACCAACAGTAATATTTTGTAAATCTTTTATAATTGCATCATGTGTCACCTGGAAATCTTTACCGCATTTTTTCATCCCTAATCCGTATAAGAAACCTCTGAAACGCATCAATAAAGGGACATCAGGTAAAAAAAATAACAGACTCCTTACAAACCATGCATACATCAACAAAATCTTATGTTTCATATTTAATAAGCCCCTCTCTGCATTGCTTCAAAATAAAGTAAATATTTTATTTTCTTAAAAGGCATAATTCTGCGAAAAGGATATAAGATATTTACCACTACCTTCAACCAAAAAACATATTTAATTACAAGATTGCAATATGCTTTCCGAAATCTGAATTTATTTAAAAATACCTGTATATTACTATGTTCGGTTACTGATCTAGCCCCATCTGTAACATACAACATTTTTCTTTTTTCTATATAATATTCATTCATCTGAAATAATAAACCATAAAAAGGATAATATTTATTAAGATACTCTGGGATTCCTTTTAAAGCTGTATATTTCGCCATATCACTTTGAATTAAGACTTCCGAATATGCAACCATTTTACCGGTATTATTTTCATATGCCCCCCAATATTCAAAATTAACATTACCGATTTCTATATGCTTTCTCCAATTTTCTTCAGATAAAGGATAAGATGTTACTTTCTTATATCTTTTATATGAATCATTATAAACTTTATAGCCCCCATGTAGCATTTCTGCAGCTTCTATTTTTCTTATATTAAGAGTCTTTAACGCTCGACGAACTTGATTTCTGGTCTTTGACGATAAATCTTCAATTTTTAATGGTTTATCATTTATGATATACCAAAAAGAGGTTTCATTTTTACAGTCAAAATCAAAAACATTCCGGACGAACCATATCTTCTTGCCTAATAAAGACTTTATTTCATCAGATGTTAAACGTCGCTCACAATGAGGTGCACCCTTAAAGATTGCACCATATTGATATGGTTTATAATCATTTATACACATAGAAACCGTTAGAAAGATTTAAAAATCTGAGATAAAAAAGATTCGATAGTATAATTCTCTTTCACTTTTTCAAACGCATTATCCCTTTGACGTAAAAAGGGCTTTTTATTCTCCAAATATTCATTTATAACCGAAACGATTCCATCAACATCATTATAGTCGAAAAAACGAATATCTTCCTTTTCTGCAAAAGAATGAGGCAACGACCCTACCGGAGTAGAAACTACCGGTATGCCTTGAGCCATAGCCTCTATCACCACACGCGGAGAACCTTCGGATAAAGAAGGAAAGATAAAGAGGTCTGATTTTCGTAACATCTCATTTAATTTCAATCGATTATCGATATGTCCGTGCAAGGTTACATAAGATTGTAAACTATTTTTATTTATAAACGTTTCAATATCTGCAAACATTTCTCCATTTCCTACCATATCGAAATGGAAATCAATATGCTGTCTATGCAACTCTTCCCATAAATTCATAAGGCAATGCATTCCTTTTGCATAACGTATATATCCTATATATATAAGCCGCAATTTACCGGTATGAGACAACAAATCGGGTAAAGGCAAGGTCAGAGAATCTTTTCTAATGGTTGAGGAAATTACCGGAGTCGCATCTATCTTATACTTTTTAAGCCGTTCTGCCAAATGACCGCCATTAGTATATACCTTACTTTTTTTCGCAGCTTTCAACGTCAACCAATAATTAGGCCAATAACCGGCTATAATTATTTTTTTCTTTATACTGCTCCACTTTTCATTGTATTTGGTAGCATCTATCGCATCCCCTACAAAATGCATAATGGTTTTCTTCCCGAAAAGTAAAGATGGCATCCAACAAAAAGGATCGGGAACCCGAGTATAAAAAAAATCGACCTCAGCCGATACCTGCTTAATAATTTTATAAAAAGCTAAAACCTTTTTCTGTGAAGATATATAACTGGAAACATAAGGTAAGGCCATGATTTTTACATTCGGAAGAGTATTCAGGTTATTGAATTCTTTATTTACACCGATTTTTTCATTCACTGTACTGATTAAATAAACCTGATCGTACTTTTTCGAAATAAATTCGAGATAACAGTAATGAGTGTTTGCAATCCAATAACAGTCTTCTTCTTTCTGTAGATTCCAAGCCGTTAATAATGCGATATTGTTCATATAAAATCAAATAAGTCCTCTTGTATATAACCTTATACCAGCATAAACGATAGTGATAAGAATAGATAAAGCAAAAACAGCGCGCTGTAATTTTATTTTTCTACTACCGGTAAAATATACCGGTAGTAAAAGATACATCGACATCAAAGTACCTAATGATTGCCGAGGCGAGAATATTGTCAGTAACGAATTTGCCTGCCCTATTTTCAACAGAATAAATATCATAAGTATATACATAGGTACCAGCATTGTTTTCCGGTACTTTAATGTATACAAAATAGCAACAACCAAAAGCGGAAGTAAAGAAAGATGCATAACCATGGCGAATGAATCGTAATTTATCGTCTCGGCATCCGGTAAATCGACGATCAACGGAGAAGGCAAAAATATGCCCATAAGCAAATATAGCGGTGCCCCTAATATTTCCGCTACACCCAAATTCGATATTTTTGCATCACTCGACGATATTGTCCGCGTCTGCATAGATTCTAATCTCGAACCGAAATAAACATCTGTCGATTCTATACCTCCGACATTACTAATATAATTCCATCCGTATATCAACAATGTGATTGTAAGTATAAGAAATATGATTTTAGTAGAACTCTTTTTCATTCTTTTCGAATAATAGGCATAAACGAGTAAATAAGCCCCTACAATGGGAACAATTGTTGCCGGACGAATGAATATCATTGAAAAGTATGATAGAGATACAAGAATAATCGACGTCAATATTTTACGATTATAGAATAAGTTTATATTTGCTTTAATAGCAAGCAATATAAAAAAAAGCAATAATGTATCTTTTAATTGTAAAGACGAATATACAAACACCAGCGGCGAAACCATAAATAAAATTCCCACAAGCCTCGACGACGACTCATCAGCATACGTTCTGCATATTTTATATGCGATTACACAGGTAAAGGACGAAACCACAGCATTTCCTATTCTCGGAACATATATCGATTCACCGAAAATATTCATCAAAAATGCGCTGAAATTGGGAAAACCGGAATATGAACCCGTTGAAAAAAAGATATCCGAATAAAAACCCATTCCGAACACCTTCCATCGGTTTAGAATTTCAAGAGCGGCATTATGATAATTATAATCGTCTTTATAAGACAAAAAAGGAATTCCGATATAATGATTTAAGATTGTAACCAAAATAAAGACAGAGCATATTCTGATAAACAGAGATACGATAAACAAGTTAAATATAAAAGTACGACGGCTGATTTTTATCCACCCTTTATAAGTATAATAAGCTACAGCAAAAAATACCGGAAGAAACAGATAACTACTCAAAAAATCAGAAAAGCCTTTCGACAGAAATACAGAAATTCCGGTAAATACCAGAATTAGAAAAAATAGATAAAACCTCCAAGTCCTAAAAAAATTTACAGGAACTCTGCTAATCATACCGACAAAATAGAAAATTGGGTTCTAAAGGCATAAAAATCGTCGCATATACCGATACGCGAAATAAATGAAGTGTTTTCTCGGTGACGCACTCTTTTTCCGTTCACAGCAAAACCCATTTTATAATATTTAAGGGTCTGTTGAAGTGCAAACTCACAAACCGAAGTCCGGTCTCCATTTGGAAAAGCGAAATAATCACATTTTCCGACATGCTTTTCGATAAGTGCTTTACTTTCTTTCAACTGCCGTACGATTTCTTCATTTTTTTGATTTCCATGCAATATCGCATGGTCGAGACAATGAGAACCGATGGTAGCTCCCATTATCGAAATATTCACTACATCATCCCACGACATCAAATCTTCCGACTTAAATTTTTCTGTCATTTCAGCTTTAACATCATTTGATATTTGTGAATTTATATCTTGTAATAAACAGTGTACAAATTCGTTAGATTTCGTTTTAACGGCACGAATAAGAATATCATTCGCATACAACCTTTCAGTTTCATTCGAAAGAGAAAATTCCTGTTTCAATGAAGGGATATCTATTCGCTTAATTTGAGGATTAAATATCGCCGATCGCACATAATACGTCGGAACTCTCGTTCCTTTATCGATGTTTTCAGCCGAAATAAAAACAGTAAACGGTATATCCAGAGATTTCAAAAAAGGAGCCGCCACCGTATAATTATTTTTATATCCATCGTCGAAAGTAAGAACTACTTCTTTTCCCGTAAATGGTTTTCGAGAAGAAAATCTTTCATAAAATTCATCTATCGAAATAAAATGAAAATGTTTGTTGAGATACTCAATCTGTTTCTCAAAAACACAAAAATCCATTTGATTGGCTTGTACCCTTTTATCGGATATCGTTTTTTTCTCTATCCCATGGTAAAAAATTATGCGGGGAGTCTTATGTAGCAGCTCGAAAAAACAAGGTATATTCAACATCCCTGCATACTTCGCGATCTCTTTTTTATAACTCATTCTATTTCTTTTATTATTTTAGCCGGGTTACCGGCAACAATACACCAGGCAGGAACATCTTTCGTTACAACTGCTCCAGCCGCGACTCCGGCTCCTTCACCGATCGTTACCCCGGGCATGATAACAGCACCCATGCCGATAAAAGAATTACGGCAAATTTTTACATTTCTTTTTATATGAGGAACTTTATTATAAATATCTCCTTTTTTAAAACCACGCAAATCTCTTTTATGGAATAAAAGCATAACATTCGGTGAAATAAGCACATCGTCCTCGATGGTCAAATATTCGGCATTATTGTCTATATGGATTCCTCCACTGAAATAAACATTTTTACCTACTTTTGCACCGCAATACCTTACAATAGCCGGTCTAATATTTTTTGATATCAAATGCAGCCAATGCCAGTTTTTAAAAACATTATATAACAATACCGTCCTTATTCCAGACTTTATTTTACCCATAATCAACTGTGTTACTTCTTTTTCATTTTTTTAATCAGCGACATTCCTACCTGTAATGACTCTTCGAGATATTCATTTCTTGAAATCCGATTCGATAATAAATACACACTTAACATCGTAACCCCTTGCAATAAAAGAATATAAACCGGTCTGAAGCCGACCATCAGATTTCCGACTGCATATGTACAAACTGCCGCTATTATTCCCCATAACACTGTTTTCCACAAATCGTAAAAAACTTCTTTCAAAGAATATCCGATAAGTTTTCCACCGTTATACATATAAACAGTACCCGTTATCACAGTCGTTATCACAATTCCCCATAGCATTACATAAATACTTATATGTGCTAATAAAATAATTGTCAGAACCCGAAATAACTGCCTTATAAAAGCCAATCTCAGTAAACGACCGCTTTTACCGGTAACTAAATAAATATTTATAAATACCGAATATAGAATAACGATCCAACTCGTAACGGACCATAACCTGAGATAGGGAGAAGAAGGCAACCATTGTGATCCGAAAAGTACATCCATTACATTTTCCG
This sequence comes from Coprobacter tertius, assembly GCF_024330105.1. Lineage (NCBI taxonomy): Bacteria > Pseudomonadati > Bacteroidota > Bacteroidia > Bacteroidales > Barnesiellaceae > Coprobacter > Coprobacter tertius. The sequence goes on along the minus strand of NZ_JANDHW010000019.1, from coordinate 4,002 downwards.
ACGCAGCTACCAGATAAAAAGATATAGGAGTCATACAGAATAACGTTACGCCTACGATTTTCCGATATCCAGCTTTCAACTTTTCATAATCGTCCCCAATAGAGGCTAATACCGGATAAGTAACTTTTTGAATAACAGAAAAAGATGTCTCCCCGAGATACGAATTTAACTTTCTGGCTTGCGAAAAATACCCTAAATCGCCTTTACTGTATATCCTCCCGATAACAAGCGATTCGAGATTCGTAACAATCTTATCGGTAATTCCCTGTATCAAAAGATTACTTCCGAAAGCGAAATACCGTTTTATCGAATGATAACTCATGACCAGTTTCGGTCTCCAACTGCTTTGTAGCCATAGAATCAACATGCGAAGGAATGACAACATTACCATATTAACTGCCAAAGCCCAAACACCAAATCCTTTTAAAGCTAATATTATGGCAACGATACCCGAAATACACATTGCGACAACAGAAGCAACCGCATAAGGCCTGAATTTGAGCTGCCTGTTAAAATTAGCATTTTGTATTATTGAAAACGAATTGAAAATTATAGTAAGAAATACAAACCTCGATAGCGGTATCAGATGCGGAGCATTATAAAAACCGGCAATAAGCGGCGCAGCTAAGAATAATACGGTATAAAGAATAGACGCAATTACGATATTAATATAAAATACCGAAGAAAGATCGGTAGATGTCGCATGTTTATCTCGAATAACAGCCTGGCTGAAACCACTATCGATAAAAACATCTGAAACAGCCGTAAAAATAATCAGCAATTCTATAAGGCCGAAATCTGTAGGAGATAATAAACGGGCCAGAATCAATGTTATAATAAAATTGATCAATCCGGCACCGATCGTCCCCGTAGATGTCCAAACCAAACCATTGACAGCCTTTTCTTTAAGCCCCATTAGTCTCTCGTTTTTATAACGTTACAAGGATTACCTACCGCTATACTTCGAGCCGGAATGTTCTTTGTAACCACCGATCCGGCACCGATTACAGTACCTTCACCAATAAAAACTCCATCGAGAATTGTTACATTCGCTCCTATCCACACATCATCTTCGATAACGATTCCCTTTGTTTCAACACCCTGGTCACAAATGGGAACTGATAAATCTGTGAATCTATGATTAGAACCAACGATTACACAATTAGGAGCTATAGCACATTTTTTACCTATATTTACCTTTCCGATTACAAGACTATTACGATTTACAGCAGACCCGTCGTCGATAAAAATACAAGAGGTAGAAGTTCTGACTTCGACATTCTCACTCAAAATAACATTCTCACCCAAACTGCAATTACCTCTTACCGTAACGTTATCAAAAAGCAAACTCTTTCTGCCGATATTTATATCACCTCTCAAAATGACATTTTTCCCAATATATACACGTTTATATCTACCCCAATAAATAAAATTCAGAAGAATCGACAAAAAGTATCTATACCCTCTCTTAAAAAAATAAATATACTTTACCATTTCAATTTCGACTATCGGATATGAGATCTTCTAATATCAAAGATTCCGGATAAAAATGACCTTTATGAAAATTCAGATCACTATCCCAATAACCCTTACAATCATATATCGCTTGACCTACATAGCCATAAGATATTTCTACTATATAATAATTTCCTGAAACATCTTTGACATAATCAAAAGCGACGCTTTGAGTCCCTAACTTCCGGGCTACTTCCAACGATTTTTTTACAATATGAGAAGGGATTTCCATCTCATAATCGATAATACCGCTTCCACTGGCTCTGAAATCGTTATCACGTACCTTTCTGTGGAATCCCCACACCCGACCATTTACGACCGCAATACGAAGATCATGTGTATTACCCGGGATAAATTGCTGAAAATAAACATATCCTTTTTCTTTGGGAAATAAATTCCGACCATACCGTATTTGCCGAAAAAATGTAGGGGCTTTTTTAATTCGATTTATAATCCCGCTTATACCACCTCGGTAAGCAACTTTCAACTTATTTTTTCCATCGGCCAAATAGCCGGGTGTGGGAAGTACCCCTTTATGAAACATTTTACGACAATAACGTTTGGCTTGACCATAATTCCTTATCAGCCTGACATTATAAGAACCGGCTCCACGTCTTAACTTGGCTACTAACGGATATTGCGCAGACTGTAACCATTCCAATGCTTCTTTCTCCTCGTAAAAAGCCCATGAAGGAACGACTGGAGCATCAACCGCTTCTAAAAGATATTTTTGAGAAACTTTGTCGTCGAAATGCCAGGAGGTATTAAAATCGGGAAATACCCGTATCCCCATTTTTTCCGCAGAAAAAAGAACATTCCTTGCCATCAGCAAATCCTTTGGTAATGCCAGACTAAAGGCCCACATTAAATGCGTTACGTCATTTTTTTTCAACTCTTCTATAATATTAGACGAATAGCAATCAACAACGATGTATGGTATTTTATTCTCTTTACAATATTGTACCCACGCAATATCCCAACTATAGCGTTTTCCACGACCATTATGTATTGCAACTTTCATTACTTCAAATAAATTATATTATAATATACAATCTTCCCACCCAGGAGGCGGTACCACAGGAATCGACCATTGTAATAGATCTGATAATGTTATTATATTATCGTCGAGATATATCGTATAAGAAGACTCATCTTTTATCAATTTAAAAGCATTTCTCGTTATATTCAACTTATCGAGATCATATTGCATCAAAGTCGACATACAAACATCGTTCAGCGCACTGTTATTCGTAAAGCTTATTATGCCCAACGGCAACGGAACGGGAGAAAGAGGCCCATCGCCCTGTCCGCCAATAATACCATCGCATAGCGAATACAAATTTCGTTGTGGCGTGTCGGATAAAGTCCCGTCTATTTTACCATATACGGCAATTTTGTTCAAATCGAAAACCATTCTCCAACAAGTATCATTACCATGCCAACTACCGGATAATCTGCAATCTTTTTTAATACATGACAACTCCCTAAACAAAACCCCAAGATATGTCCAAAAAAGAACATCGTAATTTCTTTTTGTACGTTTAGGAAAAGCTTTATCAGCACATTTCTCACTTAAATGGAGAAACAAATTCTTTCCCGGATAACAATCACCTCCAATTGCCGTACCTCCAAACATGTGATGGGGTAAATACGCTTTTTCACCATTCACTCCGACAAGATTTTTTAAAGCTCCCGTCATACCCGTTTTCTGGTGTGTTTTTATTTTAGGCATATTAATTACGATATCCGCTTCGAAAAGGTCTTTAATAATACAATATCGATGGACTCCTTTTCTGTGATTATGAGAAAGTTCTTTCGGATCGTATTTTCCAACTCTGAACCGATCTTTCTTTTCGTCGGTAACCGGTTCGAGATAACTGTTTTCACCCAAATCGAAAATAAGATAATCGGACAGAGGATGTTGGTCTTTTTTAACTTCCTGTGTTTGAATATCGAATGTTACTCGCCTGAAATCTTTTATTTCAATAGGAATCCTATAGCTATCTTTAAGATTATCGATTCTTTTATAAAATGCATCATTCAATAAAAGTTTCCAACTACAACCCTGTACCGGAGCATCCCCTATCGTAACCATCGAAGGTTCTGCATCGAGTACCGCCGTTAAAGCCGCAATAAGAAAATTATGATGCGTATGCAAACAAATTTCTTCATTTTCACGACGCAAATGCATAACCCAATTAGGCTTTATAAAAACTTTTTTACCTTTTACCGAAGATAAAAATCGCTCACCCATAATACTTCTTATATACAATATCAATTTTTCATGATCATCATATACTTTCGATAAAACAGGGACCTTTCGTTGTTCAGGTGTTGTAAAAAGAGTTTTTATACGAATAAAAGAATCGTTATTATTTATCATTGACAACTGATGAGTTTTAAATAAGATCAGAGATCATTACAATCTTCCATCTACTAACTGTTTATCTAAAATACCTTTTACATCGTATATCACATGTTTCGATT